>JAFGKN010000514.1 GCA_016928605.1 Planctomycetota bacterium
AGGGCACGGAGGAAGAGCTGATGGTGGAAGGCTTGCCTGCGCGCTGGATGGTCTCGCATTCTCGATGATCTTCCATGGATGGATTGGAAGGGATGGAAGGATGAAGCGGAAAGACCGAAGCAGAATCCATCACCAACCCTTCTTCAGTTCTCTGCGTCCCCTGAGCCCTCTGTGGTGAAGCAAAAGGCAGAAAGAGATTCAACCACAGAGGTCGCAGAGGGCACGGAGGAAGAGCTGATGGTGGTGTGAGGCCTTGCACAGGCTCAGCGTTCCCACTCAGTCTCCGTGGTGAAAAGGGAAGTAGAAGGTGCAGAGATGACCGATCCTGCTCATCGTCAGCAGAGCGCTGGCACCACTGCGTACGACTGCGGTGATGCACTCGGCGGCGATGAAGGGCTGAGCGGCTGAAAGGATCCGCGATCGGCTCCGGCATGGATAACCGCCGCGCGCGGCGGATCCGATGCATTCCTGATGGTCCGCTCGCCCCGGTGAACACGCGCGTGTAGGCTGCGCTGCCGCCGCGTCTCCGTCGACACGAGAAGGAGGAGATCTTCGATGACCAGCGATCTCTTCGAGCGCATCCTGCCGCGCCTTCGCGAGCCCGAGGGGCCGGACGCGCGGGGCAACGTGCACGCGTGGTGTCCCTTCCATCCCGATGGGCAGGGGCGGCCGCCGCACCGCAGAAGCCTCGGCGTCCATCCCGAGCGCGGCTTTCACTGCCTCGCCTGCGGAGCGAAGGGCAGCCTGCGCAATCTTGCCGCGCGGCTGGGCGTGCCGACGGCAATCGATGACGAGCGCCCGACGCGCCGGCGATGGCGGACCGTCGCGACCTACGACTACAAGGGCGAGAACGGCGACCTGCTCTACCAGGTCGTAAGGCGCGAGGACCAGAGCGGCGCCAAGGACTTTCGCCAGCGGCGACCCGACGGACGCGGTGGATGGATCTGGCGACTTGGCGATGCGCGGCGCGTGCTCTATCGACTGCCGGATCTCGTCGCGCGTCCCGGCGAGGCCGTCCACCTGGTCGAGGGAGAAAAGGATGCCGACCGGCTCGCCGCGCTCGGTCTCCTCGCGACGACGGCGCCGATGGGCGCGGGCAAGTGGCGCCCGGAGTACGGCGAGTCGCTGCGCGGTCGCGACATCATCATCCTCCCCGACAACGACGAGCCGGGAAGGCGGCACGCACGCGAGGTCCTCCGCTCGCTCCGTCCGCTCGCGCGCAGCGTGCGTGTGGTCGAGCTGCCCGGGCTGCCGCCGAAGGGCGACGTCTCCGACTGGCTCGATGCGCGGGCGGCCGCGAGGGATCGAGATGACGGTGGACGCGGGGATGGAGATGATGGAGATGATGATGGAGGTAGAGGTGCGGACGGGGATGGAGATCGCCGGCCGGCCCTCGACGGCGATGACCTTTCCGGAACCTCCGCAGTCCGCAATGCGGCCGACGACGACGACGATCGCGCGGCACTCGAGGCTCTCGTGGCGCGAACGGCCGCCGTCGGGTCGAATCCCCATCTATATAACAGTCACCCTCCCGGCGGGCCGGCTGGCGGGGAGGAGCCTTCCGGAGAGGGAAACCGGTCCGACGGCAGCGTGCGGGACGGTGGCGTGACCGACGGTCAGAGCAGCGGCGATGGCGGATCCTCGACCGGCGAGGAAGAAAGCAACACCCTCATCACCACCGCCGCCATCGTCTCCTCATCCCCATCCAACGCGGATACGGAGGCCGCGACGAACGGGCTCGCGATCATCGACCGTCTCGAGCACGCGTCGGGAACGGAGGAGCTCGAGGCGGCGCTGCGCGATCTCGGAGTCGAGCTCGAGGGCGAGGACGACCTGCGCCGCGCGGTCGTCAGGGCCGAGGCGATCCGCCGGCTGTCGGCGAGCGGCGTGCGGCGAGCCGCATCGATGGTCGACGCCGCGCTGCGCGGTGCGAGCGGCGATGCATCCGCCAGCGGCGGCGCGGCCCACGACTGCGTGCTCTTCGAGGAGGTGGAGCCGTGGCCGGAGCCGGTCGACGGCGCGCAGCTTCTCGATGTGCTCGCGCGCGAGGCGCGCCGCCACCTGGTGTTGCCCGGGGGTGCGGCCGAGGCGCTCGCGATCTGGATCCTCTTCACGCACGTCCACGACGCGTTCACGATCTCGCCGCGGCTCGCGATCACGAGTCCGGAGAAGCGCTGCGGCAAGACGCGCACGCTCGAGCTGCTGCAGGCCGCGGTGCACCGACCGCTCTCCGCCTCGAACATCTCCTGCGCTGCGGTCTATCGCTCGGTGGAGCGCTACCGGCCTACGCTCCTCATCGACGAGGCCGACACGTTCCTGCGGCGGGGCGACGAGCTGCGCGGCGTGCTCAACAGCGGCCACAACCGGGCGGCGGCTTTCGTGATGAGGATCGGCGGGGACGATCACGAGCCGCGGATCTTCTCGACGTGGTCGCCGGTCGCGATCGCGCTCATCGGCCGGCTCCCGTCGACGCTCGACGACCGCAGCATCGAGATCGTCATGCAGCGAAGGCTCGCCGGCGAGCGCGTGGCGAGGCGACGCTCGGGCGATCTGCGCGATCGACTCGCCGACGCTCGGCGACGCTGCGTGCGCTGGGCGGCGGATGCCATCGACGATCTTCGCCGGATCGATCCACGCGAGCCGCCCGAGCTCGACGATCGCGCCGCCGACAACTGGCGCCCGCTCCTGGCCGTCGCCGACCGCGCCGGCGGCCCCTGGCCCGAACGCGCGCGCGCCGCCGCATTGATCCTCTCCGCGCGACGCACCGAGGCCGACGACGGCAGCCTCTCGCTGATGCTCCTCGCCGACCTGCGCGATCTCTTCCACCGGCGCACCGCCGACCGGCTGCGCACCGAGGAGATCATCGCGGAGCTGACCTCGCGCGACGAGCGCCCCTGGCCCGAGAGCCGCAAGGACGGAAAGCCCCTCAACGCCCGGCAGCTCGCCGCGCTGCTGCGGCCGTACGGGGTGCGGTCGCGGCAGTTCCGGCGGAACGATCCGTCCCGCGCGCCGACGCAGGGTTACGTCCGCCGGGACCTCGAACAAGTGTTTTTGCGGTATCTCCCTCCCTCCGATCCGCTACAGCCGCTACACGAAGACGGGGAAAGAAGTTGTGACGACATCGATCCGCTACAGGGCGCGCGCGTGTAGCGGAATGGAGGGGCCCTAAGTTCTTGCTGGGATTCGATGTAGCGGCTGTAGCGGATTGAGGCGGGGGTCAACCTGCTCTTGACGATGCAGTGCCGCCGGAGAGCCCCTGGCGAGTCGAAGATCGGCGCCGTTTTCCATTATCCCTTGCGCGCCCACCTCGCCGGCGGCGACTCACCGATGACTGCAGCGTGTTCCGGCTCGAGCCTTTCCTTCCCTTCCCGCGGGATACGAGTGGTGATGGCGAGTGAAAGGAGGGTAGCGAGATGCGGAGAGATTC
>JAFGKN010000515.1 GCA_016928605.1 Planctomycetota bacterium
CCCGGCCGGCGATGGTTGCCGCTGATCTTCTGTACCGGGCCGAATGCGATGCTCCGACAGCTCCACAGCGCCGTCAGGCGGCTCCTTCTGGCGGCCGCCGCGATCTCCCTCTCGCTGGCCAGCGCCGCTTCTGCCGGCGACGTGGTGATCAACGAGATCCATTACGACCCGGCCGACAAGACCGTCCCCGAGGAGTTCATCGAGCTTTACAACCGGTCCGGTTCCGAGATCGATCTCTCGGGCTGGTTCTTCTCAGGCGGCGTGCGCTACGCCTTTCCGCCCGGCGCCGCGATCGCGGCGGGCGGGTACCTCGTCGTCGCGGAGGATCCGGCGACCGTCGAGGCCCTCTACGGCTCGACGGGAGTGCTCGGTCCCTACGAGGGGCGCCTCGAGAACGAGGGAGAGCTCGTCATCCTCCGCGATGCAGAAGGAACGATCGTCGACCAGGTCGAGTACGACACGAGCTTCCCCTGGCCCATCGATGCCACGGGCGAAGGCAGCTCGATGGAGCTGATCGATCCCGCGCTCGACAACGGTCTCGGCTCGAGCTGGCGAGCCTCGGGCTGGTTCCAGGCTCCCGACGCCGAGCGCGTCCATCTCATCCCTCCCGAGGCTCATGAGTGGCTCTACCGGCCGGCGACCTCCGAGCCATCCGATCCTCCGGAGGCCTGGCGCGAGGTCGACTTCGAGGAGGATGGCTCCTGGCGCACCGGACAGGCCGGCTTCGGTTACGGCGACGATGACGACAACACCTTGATCGAGGACATGCAGGGCAACTACACCGGCATCTACATGCGGAAGCGCTTCGAGATGTCGGCGGGCGAGATCGAGGCGCTGCCGCGCTTCCTGGTGCTCGGCATCTTTGTCGACGACGGCGCCATCTTCTGGCTCAACGGGCTGGAGCTGACGCGGTACAAGGTGGCCGAGGGTCCCCAGCCCTTCGACTCCCTCGCGTCCGGAAGCGGCGAGGCGCGCTGGACGAACATCGAGATCCCCCGGCCCGCGCAATTCCTGAGGGCCGGCCAAAACGTGCTCGCGGTCCACGCGATGAACCGGACGATCACCAGCGCCGACTTCTCGGCCGATGCCGCGCTCTTCCTGCCCGGCAGCGAGGACTACGAAAGCAGCGCTCTCGCGCGGCTGCCGACGCCGGGCTCGGAGAACACCGTCTTCAGCCGGAGCGCTCCGCCCCAGATCCTGCAGGTGGGCCACCATCCGCTCCAGCCATCCGATGACCGGCAGATCATCTTCACGGCCGAGGCGGCCGATCCCGATGGCGTGGAGGCGGTGTCTCTCGGCGTGCAGATCGTCCCGCCGGGAGGCTACATCCCCGCCTGGCTGCCCCTCGAGCCGGCCACGCTCCTCTCGAGCCCACTGACGGAGCTCGCTCCCAATCCGGCCTTCGAGGACCCGGCGAGCTGGTCCAGCATCCCCATGACCGATGACGGGCAGGGAGCCGATGCGCGCGCGGGAGACGGCATCTACACCGCGGTGCTCTCTCCGCAGGCGAACCGAACGCTCCTCCGCTACCGGATCACGGCGGCCGACACCGCTGGAAACGAGGTGACGGCTCCCTTCCCGGACGATCCTTCGCTCAACTTCGCGTGCTTCGTCTACAACGGAGTCCCGGAGTACGTCGCGACCAGGATGTCCGTCCATCCGGAAGGCGCCGGGCACGTGTGGCCCGCGGAGCTCATGAACTCGCTGCCGGTCTACTTCATCATCACGCGCAACCAGGACCTGATGCACTGCATCGCGTACGACTCGAGCTGGCAGATCCCCAAGTCCAACGAGAACGCCCGCGACAAGTTCAACTGGGAGTGCGCGTTCGTCTACGAGGGCCGCGTCCACGATCACGTGATGTACCGCCTGCGGCAGGCCAACGACCGCTACGGAGGGAGCGGCAAGCGCTCGATGCGGTTTCGCTTCCAGAAGGGCAACTGGCTGCGGGCCCGCGACGAGTGGGGACGGCTCTACCCGACCCGCTGGCGCACCCTCAACACCGGAAAGCAGTTCGACAACAAGCGCGTCGGGAACTTCGGGCTCACGGAGACGCTCAACGCGATCCTCTGGAACCTCGTCGGCGCGCCGGCGCCCCACTTCCACAACTACCACATGCGGGTGATCGATGCTCCGGAGGAGGCGCCGTCCGACTCCTACGGCCAGTACCGCGGCGACTTCTGGGGGATGTTCTCGGCGATCGAGGACTACGACCCGCGCTTCCTCGATGCGCACGGCCTCGCCGACGGCAACCTCTACAAGCTCAAGGATGGCATCTTCAACGGCAACCTGCTCAGGCGCAACCAGGGGCGGTACGCGGTCACGAACGACTCGGACTTCCAGAACATCCGCGCCAACCTGCGTCCGACCCAGACGGATGCCTGGCTGGACGCCCATGTCAACTACGAGCGATGGTATCCGTACCACGCCGTCGTAGAAGGAATCCGCCACTACGACTTCGTCCCCGCCGACAGCCACTCGAAGAACCGCGCGTGGTACTTCGAGCCGGACTACTCGGGAAGCGAGTTCGGACGCCTCTGGACGCTGCCCTGGGAC
>JAFGKN010000516.1 GCA_016928605.1 Planctomycetota bacterium
CGCCGCCGAGGTCCTTGAAGAAGCCGATATCGCTTCCCAGCTCGACGATGTGGTTGCCGGCGGCCGCCTCGACATCCTCCTCCCCCCAGCGGGCGCGGAGCTTCTCGCGCGCCTCGTGCGTGAAGCGGAAGGACCAGGGCACGTAGGGCGGCCGCTCGTGCCGGAGGGCCGTGCGGACGACGTCTCTCTCGATCATGGCTCGCTCGAGGACCTCGGGAAGACCTCGGGCCCACACTCTACCATCGCGGCCCCTGCGCCGGGAGCCCCTCCTGGAGCTTCTCTCACCAGGCGAAGAGGAGTCCCGCGAGGACCCCGTGCCCGCAGCCGCCTCCCGATCCGCCGCGAGCGAGCTCCGCCCGCCCTTCGACGTGCAGATCGAGATGCCCGCCGATGTGGATCGAGAGCGCAGGCTCGAGCGAGAGATCGAAGCTCGTCTCCTCGACGTCGACCGGACGGAGGCCGCCCGAGCGTCTGTCCGGGAGCTGGACGGCGGCTGCCAGAGCGAGATGCAGCGAGGCCATCCCGTGCCGCTCGGTGTAGCGCAGGGCGGTCTCGATGCGATCGCCGGGGCGGCGGCCTCGGTGGCGGTCGATGGCGGTTCTGTAGCCCGCCTCGGCGGCGAGCGTGTGGTACGAGTCCCACGTGTACTCGAGTGCGGCGGCGGCAGCGGGCCGCCAGACGCCGCTCCCCGCTGCGAAGGCCAGCGGCGCGTCCGGATCCGCATCCGCGGTGGGCATCGCCAGCTCGATGCGCGGGATGAGCCGCCACGCGGACCCTTCGATGTCGTCGCGTCCGAGCGTCAGCGGGATCTGCGCGCCGATCTCGAGGTCGGTCGCGCCTTCGCTCTCCCCTCCCGTGCCCGCGCCGTCCCAGTCGGACCGCCGGTAGCCGGCCGCCAGGTCGAAGCGCATCTCCCCCGGCGCCGTCGCGAAGACACGGGCGCGCAGCTCCCTCGTCCGTCCCTTCTGCCGGGTCCCGCCTCGGACGTCCTCGAGGTACATCGCGGTGACCTCGGCGCGCAGCCGCTCCAGCGCGGAGTCCGCGACCCGAGCGCCGATCCGGCGGCTCTGGGGGCGCGTGGGATCGACGTCGAGCAGCAGCCCGCGTTCTTCCTCGCGGCTCGCGGCCTCCTCGATCTCGCGCCGCCTCTCCCCGGAGGCATCCGCCGCTTCCTTCTCGACCCTGGCGCGCGCGGCGGGGGAAAGGGGGATCGTATCGCTCGGCGGCATCTCCCCCTCCCATTGCCTCTCGAGGATCTCGCAGGCGGCCTCGACGATGCGTGCCCCGTGCGATGCTCCGTGGAGGGCGACGAGCGATGTCGCATCGATCTTGCTCAGGGCGTGGAGCGGAGGCGCGACCGCATAGCCTGCGTAGTCGCCGGCGTGGACGACGACGAAGGGGAAGGGGGCGGGGCTGCGGCGCTTGATCCGCAGGCCGACGCGGCAGCCGATCTCGCTCGCGGTCGCGACGAGCGCGGCGTCTCCGACCCGCACGGACTGGAGAGGGTATCGCCGCTTCCAGCCGATGAGCTTCACGGCCAGCCAGTCGAGCGGAGCGAGGAGGTCCGGGATCAGCGGGATGTCGGGCGGGGCGAGATCCACCCACGCGGTCATGGATCCCAGCGCGACTTCCTCCCGCGTCTCGATGGCGGCGATCTCGCCGTCGACCGCGCGGAAGACTCCCTGCGCGACCTCCTCCGCGAGCCCCTCCTCGCGCCACGCTCCGGGCCTGCCGGGCGGCTGCGCGTTGAGGTCGCCGAGGGCGCCGGCCAGGAAGAGCCCGAAGCCGTGGCGCTCGTCGAGCATCCTCGCGAGTCTTCCCGGATAGTCCGGGGAGATCCTGCGATCCGCCGGCTCGAGGATCGGGTGGCCGGCGAAGTTGACGATGACCGCGAGCGGGCCGCCATCCCGGTCGGTGATCCGCAGGATGCCCACCTCGGGGTCGACGGTCTCTCCGATGCGCCGGTTGAAGCTCAGTCCCGCGGCGAAGGCTCGGCCGGCGCCGGCGCGCGCATCCCTCGTCGATGCCGCGGCGCGCTCGACGGCGTCGGCGACCCGGTCCGCGATCTGGAGCCGCAGGGCGGCGTCGAAGCGCCCGAGGATGTAGAACTCGAAGGCTCTGCTGTCGATGTAGCCCCCGACGCTCGTATGCGTATGGGTGGCGGCGAGGAGCAGGTCGTCGATCTTCACGCCTCGCCGGGCGATCGCCGCGAGCGCCGTCTCCCGGAGCGCGCGGTCGATGATCAGGAGATCGCAGCTCACGATCGCAAGGCGCAGGTCACCGCCTTCGAGCACGATCGCGCGCGCGAAGACCGGCTCGCGGATCCCGACGGCGGGAGGCGGATACGGCCCGTACGAGGCCATGGGGATCTCGCCGGACCACCCCTCGAGCAGGTCGGCCTTCGCCGCGCCGGCGCGGAGCGGCCCCCTCGTGATGAGAGCGCGCCCCGATGCGAGCGGGTATCCGCGGAAGAAGCGGGACTCCAGCTCGGCGACCCTCTCCTCGTCGTCGATGAGCGCAGGATCCTCGACGAAGGGGAGGAACAGCTCGGGCCGATAGAGCTCGATCAGCCGGCGCACGTTGGGGCGCCGGAAGCTGAGGTGGCGGTAGAGGAATGTCTCGCGCGTGAGAGCGTCGCGATCATCCGCTCCCTGGAAGAGCATGCGCCAGATGGCGACCATCATGCCGGTGCGGTCGGATCCGCCGTGGCAATGCACGAGGATGGATCTCCCCCCGGCCCGTGCCCGGTGCGTCACCCGGATCAGCTCCAGGACCTGCCGCACCGCAGGCGGGCGCCGCGAGCTCATCTCGAGCTGGATCAGCTCCCCGCCGATGGACTCGACGAACTCGACCTCGTGCGGATCGTTCTTCCCCCTCAGGTTGACGACGTAACCGAGGTTGCATCTCTCGGCCAAAAACTCGAGCAGGGCGGGCGACGTGCGCGCCGACCGGTAGAGGAGCCCCGGCTCCACCTCGCCGAGGTTCTCGACGGTGAACCGCAGC
>JAFGKN010000517.1 GCA_016928605.1 Planctomycetota bacterium
GCCGTCACCGAGCAGGTGTTCACGATGAAGACGTCGGGCGCGGCGGAGGGAGCGACCTCCTCCCAGCCGAGCCGGAGGACATCCTCGCGGATGGCCTCGGTCTCGAACTGGTTGATCTTGCAGCCCAGGGTGATGAAGGCGACTCGCATGGCCTCCTGTGCGGCTCGCGGTGAGAGGACGACGCGCTCCCTGCGGCTCCCTGCGGCCGGCGGGCGCGGATGGCGAGATGATAGCGGCGGGTGCCCTCGTGTCACTCCCTTTTCGGCCGCCGCGGCGTGCACCTCCGAGGCCGCAAGAGCTCCGGAGCCCCCTCGTGTCACTCCCCTCTCGGCCGCTGCGCTGCGCCGGGGCGCGACCCGCCCGCACCCGGAAACCTCCGCCGCAGAGCGGCCTCCACCGCCGGCGTCACGAAGGCCCCCAGCTCTCCGCCGCCCTCGGCGATCTGGCGCACGAGACGCGAGGAGATGAACGCCGCGTCGCTCGACGCCGGCAGGAGCAGCGTGTCGACATCCGCCTTCGTCGAGCGCCGGTTCGACCACGCCATCGGCAGCTCGAAGGCGGCATCGCCGCTCGAGCGGACGGCCCTCACGATCCACAGCGCCCCGATCTCCGCCGCGAGGGCCGCCGTGAGACCACCGAAGGCGCGGATCTCGACGTTCTCCAGATCGGCGGTCTCGCCGCGCAGCAGCTCGACCCGCTCCTCGGCGCTGAAGCAGGAGACCTTCTCCGGGTTGGCGATCACGCCGACGCAGAGCCGGTCGAAGAGCCGCGCGGCTCGGCGGATGACATCGAGGTGCCCGCGCGTGACGGGATCGAAGCTTCCGGGGAAGAGCGCGATGCGCTCCTGGCTCACGGTCAGGGGTCCTCAGTAGTACGGCCGCCGCAGGAACCGCCCGACCATGTCGAGCGGCGCGAAGTTGACCGAGATCGAGTGGTTGTCATCTTCCCCCACGTCGAGCGTGTACTCAAGGAACAACGCGAAGCGGTGGAAGACGCGGATCAGGGAGATGCTGTACTCGGAGTCGACCTCCTGGTCGATGTCCCGCGAGTAGTAGGCCTCGGACCGCCATTTCTCCCCGAAGTTCACGGACGCGAGGATGTAGATGAAGTGCGTGCTTCCCCTGGCATCGCCCGGCCGGCGGGTGAAGCGGTCGCCGACCGTCGTGGAGAGGACGTCGGGGAGCCAATCGACGCGCAGGGAGTTGTCGGCGATGTCGAACCGGAAGCCGTCGCTCGGGTCGACCGCCACCCAGGAGCGCAGCCGCAGGCTCTCCGCCGGGTAGATCGCGTGGTCGAAGATGATGCGCGAGAGCGGCTCTCCGTCGTTGTCCCTCTCCTCGCGCGGGTAGAGGAAGAAGCTGACCTCGCTGTCGAGGATCGTCCGCGACTCGTACTCGAGGCTCTCGAAGAGCTCGCCGCGGCGCCAGTGGGGAGCGAACCCGCCCTCGACCTTCGTCTCGCGGCGGCGGATGAGGGCCTGGCGCAGCGAGAAGGCGACCGACTCGGTGAGGTCGACGTTGTCGACATCGTCGACGACGTAGAGCTCCTCAGGCGCCATGTCGCTCGCGAAGAGGTTGAAGTAGGTCGCCTTCGGGATCACGACATGCTTGAGCTTCCGGATCGAGAACCAGCGGTTCAGGAGCGAGTCTTCATCGATGTCGAAGCGGCCCGACCACTGCTGGCTGACCGTCACGCCGGCGCCGAAGGCGCCCCGGTCCGCGGCTCCGGCGGAGGGATCCACGACATCCTCGTAGCCCGTGTAGCGCAGGCTGGCGAACGGGCGGACGTCGATGTACGGATCGAGATACCCCAGCGGGTAGGCCCACTCGCTGAGCGCGTCCACACGGCCATAGCGGTTCGACTCGAGCCCGAGCCCCTCGGCCGGCCGGCTCCGGAGGCTCGCGGCCTGCAGCGTCAAGTCGGTGTAGAGCCCCGTGGAGAAGACAGGCTGCTGGAGAAGCAGCAGCTTGGCCTCGGGGAGCCTCTCCACCTCGCTGCGGAAATCGTTGACGCGGTACTTGAAGAGCCCGGTCGCGGCCATGTTGTCGGTGAAATTGCGGCGGATGCTGACCAGGCTCTCCTGCTCCTTCTCCTGCTTGTAGATCGACTCGAAGTACTCGCGGAGGAAGTTCGCATCGGAGTACTCGGAGAACTCGACGTCGAGGATGCCCACCCAGGGAACCGCCTGGCGGTGGTAGATCGATGCCCAGTAGCGATCCTCGTCGGGGAAGGGCAGCCCGGAGCGGTCCTCTCCATGGTCGCGGATGCGGAAGTACCGGCCTTCCCCGTAGTAGGTCCACGAGGAGAGCTGGAGGGGCCAGGGATCCCAGCGCTTGGGATCGGTGCCGTACTCGCCCTTGGGCCCGTAGGCGAGGCCGCGGTCCGCGAAGTAGGTCGTCTCGAAGTCGAACCTCGACCGGCGGAAGAAGCTCTCGAGCGGCGGGACGAGCTCGAGGGGCAGCCGCTTGAGGAAGAAGTTGAGATTCCAGTCCGCCCCGGCGATGTGCCCGAACTTGGAGGAGTGGCCGATCTCCACCGCTCGCACGGGGAGAAAGTCATGCCAGCGCGTGTCCCAGCGCGAGATCGGCAGCGGGAGGACCCTCGTCCCCAGGATCTCGAAGCCGGCCTCTTCCAGGTCGATGGAGAAGCCCTTCACCTCGTCGTCGCCCTCCTCCTGACCGATCGCGACCGCGCTCGGGCCGCCGTCGCGCTTCTCCTTCTCTCCGGCGATCGGGGAGATGCGCGTGCGCTCCGCCGCGATGCTGTAATGGGGCACGCCGTAGTCGCAGGTCGTCACGCGGACGCCGCGGCAGTCGTAGCGCCGGAAGTCGCGGGTGAGCAGCTCGCGCGCGGTCACCACGAGCGGCATCGAGCCGATGTCGCCCTGGCGCGGATGGGGAGAGCTCCCGCGCAGATCCCGGAGCCGGACCGACTGGAGCATGTGGCTCATCCCGTCGATCGTGGACTCGAGGCGCGCATCCGTGATCCGGCAGATGAACGTGTCGTCGCGGTAGTGCTCGTAGAAGATCGAGCCGGCCTCGATCACCGTCCGCTCCCGCGGCAGCTCGACGTGGGTGTTGCCCTCGGCGAAGAAGTAGAAGAGGACATCCGGCGCCCCGTCCTCCTCCTCGGCATCTCCGGGGTCGTCCGGCTGCCCCGGCGCTCCGGCCTCCTCCTCGGCATCTCCGGGGTCGTCCGGCTGCCCCGGCGCCCCTTCCATCTCCTCGGGATCTCCGCGCTCCGCAGCCGGCTCCGGCTCCCCGCCCGCCGCGCGGCCCTCCCCTCCCTCCTGCGGCGTGCCTTCCTCGCCGGATCGGCTCCCCGGGAGCCCGCGCGCCGCGCCCGGAGCCACCAGGATCAACCGGTCGGCGCGGAGGATCAGCCTCCGCCTCCCGAACGTGTAGTCCCAGCGGACATCGCCGACGTAGACCCGAGACACGTCCTTCGAGCGCGTGTCGATGATCAGAGGTCTCCGGTCGGCGCGCGGCTCGTTGTCGAGGAGGTCCTGGAGGTCGACCTCCGGCGCGCCGGACGAGCGCGAGATCCCCTCCCTCTCCGCGGCCTTCTCCGATCCCGCGCCGCCGGAGGGCGCCCCGGCTCCCTGGACCGCCGCCCACCCCGCGGCGACCACAAGCGCGACCGAGAGGCCCCGGGCGGGCCCCGCGACGGCGGACCGGCCGCGGCCGATCCCCCCTTCTCCGGCGCCCCGGCCCCGCTCTGCGCTCTTCGGCATCTCCTCAGCTTCTCGGCGCCGGACCCTTTCCATCGATCTGTCGAGACCCCTCGGCCGCGAAGGCGCGCGGCGCGGGGGGAACACCCCCGGGATTATAGCCATCGAGACCGGAAGGAAAAGGCGCCCCCGGCGAAAAGGCAGCGCCCTCCTCCGGGGCTTCTGGCAAATGATTTGCATTTCGGGTCGCGATGGATATCGATGCTGCCGCCGGCCTGCCCGATATGGGTCGGCGGCCCGATCGCCGGGGCGGCGGCCCGAGGTCGGCGCGGCCGGACTGGACCGGCGCCCGTCTCGAGAGATCCCCAAGCTCGCAAACGACTTAACCGAGGTACCGACATGCGCAAGGCACCCCCCCGAGGCGCGGCACCCGCGCGGAGCCTGCCGGTGGCGCTCCTTCTGGCGCTCGCCTCATCTGGAGTCTGGATCCCGCACGCGGGCGCCCAGGATGCGGCCAAAACCAAGGACGAGGACGAGACCTGCAAGGAGATCTACGACCGGACGGTGGAGCTCAACGCCCGGATCCCCTCGGACTTCCGCGACGTGAGCGCGGCCGTCGCCCAGGAGATCGGGGAGGCGGTCGAGAGCGCGACCCAGGAATGCGTGAGATTCCTGAAGCTCTGCCCCGAGGCGGCCAAGGCTCCCGAGATGCACTTCTACCTGGCGAAGTTCCTCTCCCTGCTCAGCCGCCGGTTCGAGCACGCCCAGCGAGCCGCGATCCTCGAAGGAGACCAGCGGGCCTCGGATGCGCAGGTCCGGAGGCTCCAGGAAGCCCTGGCGAAGTACCACGGCACGATCGCCGCGGAGGCCGCCGCGGCGTACGAGACGCTGCCCGACTCGTCGGAGCTGCGTCCCGAGGCGCTCTACATGTGCGGCAGGGGGCAGTTCGACGCGCAGGACTTCGCGGCGGCGAGGACGTCCTTCGAGAAGCTCATCGCCCGGTACCCCGAGCACTCGAGCTACGCGCCCGCCGTCTCCTCCCTCGCTCGCACCTACCTGAACCTCGGGGAGTACGATCTCGGAATCGCCCTCGTCCAGGAGTCTCGCAAGAAGAAGTCGATCTACGACAGCCGCAGCTTCGCGTACCTCGGCGAGCAGCTCTGGAAGCTCTTCGAGGCGAAAGGAGACCTGCAGGGGATGCTCCAGACAGTCCAGGCTCACCGCACCCTCTACAGCCTCCGGCTGAAGAACCAGGATCTCGACTCGTTCCTGAAAGAGGACATGGAGCGCTACCTGATGTTCAACGGCTTCCGCCGGGGATATGTCCTCTTCGCGCTCGGCGACCTCCAGGCGGCCGCCGCCGCCTTCGAGGACCACATCAAGGACATGACCGCCATGGAGGCCGAGCTCCTCAAGCGCCAGAAGGGGCTGCCTCCCTACGGCGACATCTACCGCAAGCGCTCCATGGACTGCCTGCGCTTCGTCACCGAGCTGGCCGGCCAGCCGGCCCCCCGGGACTTCGATCTCGAGGGGCTCTGGGTGACGCCCCGCGAAGCATCGCTCGCCCGCTTGGCCGGCAAGGTCACCGCGCTCGTCTTCCGCAACGTGGGCGACGGGCGCTCCGCTCCGTTCGTCGAGTCAGTCTCCGCCCTCTGCGCCTCTCATCCCGACCTGGAGATGGTGACGATCTCCTACCTGAAGGGCGCCGGCAACGTCGTGAGGCTGATGGATGAGATGCGCCGGGAGCTGGAGTCGCTCGGCTACGAGGGAGCCGCGGGCCTCGATCCCGACGCCGACAACAAGGGCCTTTTCCGGGCCTACATGGCCAACGTCGGGAGCGCCAGCTTCATCGTGATCGACCGGCGGGGTCTGCTGCGGTGGTTCCAGCAGGATCCGCGCTCCGTCGACGTGAACCTGGCGAATGGGATCCTCCAGCGCGCTCTGAGCGAGAACTGAGCCCGGCCGGGCCCTAAGTGCCCCATTTCATAAGTCATTGTCAGTTTGAGCGGCCATTTCGTCCGCCGGCTTCGTTGCACTCAGTCGACGATATTCTCC
>JAFGKN010000518.1 GCA_016928605.1 Planctomycetota bacterium
ACCACGAACCTCGGCGTGATCCTCATGACCATCAAGGTGCACGAGATGCCCACGATGGTGGTGGTCGCCGACCGCCCCCCTCTCGTCGATCCCGACACCCACGCGATGGGCGCCAACCTCCTGGCCGAGGACTTCGACCTGCTGCCCGTCCAGCGGGACTACCGTAGCCTGCCGACGCTGCTGCCCCAGGCCAACGAGAGCTTCCAGGGCGACGGCACGAACTTCGCCGGCGCCACGGGGATGGAGAACAAGTTCTTCGTGGACGGCGTGGACACCACGGATCCCTTCCGCGGCCTGACGGGCACGGGCCTGCCCTACAACTTCGTCCGGGAGGTCCGGATCAAGACGGGGGGCTACGAGGCCGAGTTCCGCAGCTCCCTGGGCGGCCTGATCGAGGCCGTCACCCCCTCGGGGGGCAACGAGCTGGAGGGCAGGGCCTTCGGCTACTTCCTGAACAACCGGTTCTCGGCCGAGCCGCGCCAGGGCAGCTACGATCCGGAGACCGGCGACTTCGCCGAGTACGACGTGGGCGCCAGCCTGTCCGGGCCCCTCGTCAGGGACCGCCTCTGGTTCTACGCGGCCTACAACCCCACCTTCTGGCGCGAGGACGTCAAGATGACCGGCTGGGGCTTCGAGGAGGACCGCTTCACCAGCCACCGCTTCGCCGCCAAGCTCAACTGGCAGGCCGACGCGAGCAACAACGTCATCCTCAGCGTCTTCGGAGACCCCACCTACCGCCGCGGCGTCGGCGACCTGTTCGCCAACGTCGGGACCCCCACCGGCTTCGCGAACCCCGACCCCTATCTCCTGGACATCGAGACGGGCGGCATCAACGCCTCCCTGCGGGGCAAGCACCTGCTGGGCGATCGCTTCCTGCTCAAAACCTCGCTGTCCCGCGTCACGAACAACGTGCACTACGAGGGAAGCACGGAGCGGGGGCGCACGGAGCCGCTCTTCGTCGACCTGGACGGCGTATGGTCAGGCGGCTCGCCGGTCCTGGAGGACCTGGCCAGCACGGTCTGGACCTTCGAAGCCGATGGGACCTACATGCTGGACCGGCACACCCTCAAGGCGGGACTGGCCTTCAAGGACAACCGGATCGACGCCTTCGAGATCGAGAGCGCCCTCTACGCCGAGCCACCGGACTCCTTCAGCGCTTGGATCTTCGCGGTGGACGGCACTGTGCGCAACCGCATCCCCTCGGCCTTTCTGCAGGACTCCTGGCGGATCGGGGAGAAGCTGCGCCTCGATTACGGCCTGCGCTGGGACGGTCAGTTCCTCGTCGGGTCCGACGGCGAGGTCGCCCAGAAGATCCTGGGGCAGTGGCAGCCCCGCCTGGGCTTCACGTACCAGCCAGGAGAGCCTGGCACCCAGAAGATCCACGGCTCGGCCGGGCGCTTCTACCAGGAGCTGTCCACGGCCCTGTCCAGCATGGTGCACATGGGAAGCGCCGTCTTCGCCTCGAACAAGTGGAGCGAAGATCCGCGGGACGGCTCCCTCGATCCCCGCGACTGGGACTGGGGAGAGCTGTCGCAACAGGGGATCGCGCCCGAAGTCGACGGGCTGAAGGGCCAGCACTACGACGAGTTTGCGCTGGGATACGAGCGCCAGCTGGGCGGCAAGGCCAAGGTCGGCGTGCAAGGCGTCTACCGCGCACTGCGGGAGGCCGTCGAGTACGCCGCGGACCTCGAGGATTCGACGGTGATCTACGGCAATCCCGGGGAAGGAAGGCTGTCGGAGTACCCGGATCCGTCGCGCGAGTATCTGGCCCTGGAGCTGAGCTTCGAGTACGCCAGGCCCGGCGCCTATTCCCTCCTCGCGTCCTACGTGATCTCGAGGAGCTACGGGAACTACACGGGGCTGTTCGCCTCCGACGGCGGTCCCCTGCTGCCCAACATCCCCGCCTACAGCGATCCCTACTTCCTGAGCACGGGCTGGCTCAACAACGACCGGACGCACGTCCTGAAGCTGTCGGGCTCGTACCGGGTGGGCTGGGGACTCGTCCTCGGCGCCTCGGGCTCCTGGATGAGCGGCACGCCGAAGAACGAGCTGGGCAAGCAGTGGGGTAATCCCGTCCTCTACAACGGACTCTACGACAAGTTCCTCCAGCAGCGCGGCACGGCGGGGCGGACGCCGGCCATCTGGGACCTGAACCTGCGCGTGACCTACGACCTGCTCGCGGGCAGGGAGGGCGGCCTCAGGCCGCGCCTGACCCTCGACGTCTTCCACCTGGGCAGCCAGCGCACGGCCGTGCAGTACGACCCGGTGCACTACCGGGACGTCGACGCGTCCGGCAACCAGCTGGATCCAAACCCATACTACGGCGAGCCCATCCGCTTCCAGCCTCCCATGGCCATGCGCCTGGGCATGGAGGTGGCGTTCTAACTCACTCCGGGAGCTATGGGCAGGGATCGCCGGGCTCGATGTCCGGAAAGTGGTAGCGCTCGCGCAGCGCCACCAGGCGCGGGTGGTCCCGCAGGTCGGCGAGCCAGTCGCCCATGGCGACATTCAACTCGAGGAACCAGCCGCTGTGTTCGGCGGCGGTCTTCTCCACGAAGTCCATGGCGCGCTCCTGCTCGCCGAGGAGCGCGTAGACCTTCGCGGTCTCCCAGGGATCCACGGCGGCGAGGCTGTCGATGCTGGCCAGAGCCTCGTCCCGCCTGCCCAGGCGAGCCCATCGCTCGGGCTCCAGAGGCAGCCCGGCCCGGTCGTGAACCGCGAGGGCCTGCTCGTGCTCACCGGCTGGCCAGTGGACCCAGGTCCGGTAGAGGTCGAAGCGCCCATAGTCAGGAAACAGGCGTTCCTTCTTCGCGATCTCCGCGAGGGCCTCGTCATGGCAGTAGGCAGCCATGTAACACCAGATCAGGAACCACTCGCTGCCCGGCCCCAGGGGATCCACGGCCTCCGCGCGCCGGGCGGCCGCGATGCCCTCGCGGAAGCGGCCGGCCATCATGAGATAGTCGCTGTACTGCTCCCAGACGCGGTAGCTCCGTTCGTTCAGCTCGATCCCGCGCAGCAATTCCCGTTCCGCCTCCTCCCAGCGGAAGTCGAACCAGAGCAGGATGCCCATGGTGGAGTGGGCCTCGGCGAGCTCGTCATCGAACTGCAGGGCCCGCTCGGCGGCCGAGACCGCCACGGGGTAGTAGTCGTCGAAGCTCACGAAGCGCGCCATGTAGGCGTAGACGTAGGCCAGGCCGGCCCAGGCCGGCGCGTAGCTCGGCGCCTTCTGCGTGGCGGACCGGAAGTGGGCGATGGCCTCCTCCCAGTTCTCCCGGCCCCAGGTGAGGATCCCCTGCTGACCCTTGAGGCAGAGGTCGTAGACCTCGGGATTCACCCTGCCGGCGGGCCCGAGCTGATGCCGTTCCTCGGGACTGAGCTCGATGGCGGCCTCGTCGGCCACGGTGCGGGCGATCTCGTTGTTGATGGACAGGATGTCGCTCATCTCGCCGCTGAAATCCCGCGAGAAGATCGGCTCGCGCGTGTCCTTGCGCAGGAGCATCACGCTGATGACGATCTCCCCCTCCCGGCGCAGCACCGAACCCTCCAGGAGGGCGTCCACGCCCATCTCGTCGACGAGCGTCTCGAAGGGAAGACCCACCTCGTCGTGCCGCGTGAAGGAGATCACCCGCAGGGCGCCGATCCTGGCCAGTCTGCCCAGGATGGCGTTGGTGATGCCCAGGCTGAAGTACTCCTGGCCCTCGTCCCCCGACAGGTTCGTGAGGGGCAGGACGCCGATGCACCCGATGCCCGCCGCCGATGGGGCCGCCGGCCGGGACCGGAAGAGCCCGCCGATGTCGCGCCAGAAGACGACGGCCAGGGCGAGCATGACGGCGGCGGCCACGGGGAGCACCCAGCGCCGCGGCCGGGGCGCCAGCACCGGCGACGGTGCCCTTCCCTGGCGGATCGACACCAGGTCGGCGAGAAAGGCCGCCATGTCCGGATAGCGCCGCTGCGGGTCCTTGGCCAGGGCCCTGCCGACGACCCGCTCCAGGCCCGCCGGCAGGTCGGGCGC
>JAFGKN010000519.1 GCA_016928605.1 Planctomycetota bacterium
GCCATCGCGACCCGGACGGAATCGTGGGGGGCGATCAAGGCCATCTACGAGAGGTGAGGGGAGCGGCCGCATGGGGATGGAAGGCAAGCGCGACCCGGGGGCGGGAGCCTCCGGCGCACGGCCCGGCCGGCCGCGGACCGCAAGCCCCCCGCCGGCTAGAAGGAGAGCCCGGCTGGCGCCGGGCTCTCTTCCTCGGTGTAGGCGGCGGCCAAGCCGCCCTCGACCTCGATGGCGGTTACGAAGCCGTGGAGACGGTGGCGGCCGAGGAGCGTAGGCTCGGCGGGCGTGGCGAAGTCGAGCAGCTCGACGTACCCGCCGTGCCCCAGCAGGACGAGGTCTCCCGTCACGGCGACCGCGGCCGAGGGCCCCTCGGCCAGGTGCGCGAGCAGGCTGATGTTCGCATCCTCGCGCGGGGTCGCGGCCTGGCGCGGGAGCGCGTCGAGGAATGGGAACGTGTCGAGTCTCGGGCCCTCGCCCGGCGGCCAGCGGATGGCGCTGGCGCGCGCGCACGCCAGCGCGCCGGCGGTGCAGGTCGCGGCGATCACGGTGAGCAGGAGACGATGATGGCGCACGGTGCTTCCTCCCGGGTTGACACCCGCCGGGGTGTCGCGGCGTCTCGTTCCGATCGTCGGTCGCGGACGCTCGCAGTGTGTCGGAAGCACCTTCCTCGGCAGGCCGCTCGGCGGCAGGCGAACGACACAGGACGGCTCGCTCTGCGCGGCGCGCGTCACGGGACGCCGCGCGGAGCGCAGCGCGTCTCTGGATCAGCAACAAGTGTAGGGGATCGGTCGCCAGGACTCAAGCGACCCCGGAAGGGCTCGGATCCTCGCGAACGGGTCCTCCGCCCGATTGCTATCCCTCTACGGAGCGCCTCAGGACGAGAACCGTCACGTCGTCGAACTGCGGCCGCTCGCCGGCGTGCTGCGAGACCGCCTGCACGACCATGGCGACCAGATCCTGAGCGCCGAGTCCCGCCGACCGCCTCAGGAGATCCACCAGCCGATCCCGGCCGAAGGCCTCTTCCCTGTCGTTCTCGGCGTCGGTAACGCCGTCCGAGTAGACGACGAGGAAATCGCCGGGCATCAGGGTGGCGGTCTCCTCCTCGTAGGCGGCCTCCGCGAAGGCTCCCAGCACGGTCCCGCCCGCGTGCAGCTTTTGCGGAGTCTCCCCGCCCGCAGTGAACAGCAGCGGCGGTTCCTGGCCGGCGATGCAGTAGTGCAACGCGTGGTCCCGGGGGTCCAGGATCGCGTAGAAGAGCGTGGCGAACTTCTCGCTGTCGGTGCTGCGGTGAAGCAGCACGTTGGTGCGCTCGACGCAGCGCCTAGCCCCGACCTCGGCGCCGGTCTGGCCCCGGATCGTGGCCTGCAGATTGGCCATGAGTAGCGACGCCGGCAGGCCCTTCCCCGAGACGTCGCCGAGGCAGAAGGCCACGCGTCCGTCTCCGGTCTCGATGTAGTCGAAGAAGTCGCCGCCGACATCACGGGCCGGCAGGCTCGTGCCGGCGATCTCGTAGCCAGGGACGACGGGGGCCACCGCCGGCAACAGGCCGAGCTGGATCCGCCTCGCCATGCGCAGATCTTCATGGATCTTCTGCAGCTCCTTCTCTTCCTCGTACAGGCGCGCGTTCTCGATGACCTGGGCGGACTGGGTGGCGATGATGGCCAGCAGGCGCAGGTCCTCCTGGCTGAAGGTCTCGCCCCGAGCCTTGTTGAAGGCGCTCAGGACGCCTATCACCTCCGCCTTGATCATCAACGGCACGCAGATGAGATTGCGCAGCTGCGACGTCTCGGCGAAGCCGCCGAAGCGCGAGTCGGCGCGCGGATCGTCGAGATTCAGGGGCTGCTTGTTCAGGAGCATCCAGCCCAGCAGAGACTGGTCCAGGTGGTAGTGCTCGTGCCCGCCGGAGGAGCGGTTGACCCGGACCAGGGTCTTGCCCCGGGACATCTCGGCGCGGTCGACGAGGGTGATGGTGGCCTGCTCGGCCTTCACGGCGCGCACGGAACGCTTGAGGATCCGATCGATGACGACGCCGGAATCGAGGGACGCTCCGATCTCGCGCGCCAGCTCGTTGAGCGTCGACAGCTCATCGACGGCGCGGCGGAGCTGAGCCAGTTCCGCCTGAATCTGATCGGCGTTCAGCCCCTCGCCTTCGGCTCCTCCCCGATTCCGCCTGCTGAAGAACGAGGCGTGTCCCTTACGCTCCGGCATGGTCCCAACCCCCTTTGCGTCCTCCGTTCGACAAGCGCGCCAGCGACGGCGTCCAGCATAGACTGATGCGACGCGGAATGGAAGACGATCTCACGATCGGTACGCGAAGAAGAAAAGTGCTGAATCGCATTCGTCTCGTCAGAGTGCGGATCAGAGATAGCACGTGACTTGGACGGCGCCGGCCTATAGTCTCGGCATCGGCCAGCCGGTACTCGAATACGGGAAAGAGGTGGAGATGATGAATGGCAGGATCCACCTCGCCGTGTTGATGCTGCTTTCCTTACCGGCCACCTCACACGCGCAGGAGACGACAGGGAACCTGGAGGGCACGGTCCTGACGGCGGATCGCCAGCCCGTCGCTTACGTGGACATCGTCGTCAGCGGCCCCAACCTCCTGGGCACCCGCGGCACGGCCATCACCAGCGAGGGATTCTTCCGCATTCCGGCCCTGCCGCCGGGTACCTACAACGTCACCCTGTCCCACGTCAGCTACCAGACCGTGAGCATCGACGGCGTGAGGATCCACCTGGGCCGTACCACGAACCTCGGCGTGATCCTCATGACCGTCAAGGTGCACGAGATGCCCCCGATGGTGGTGACGGCGGATCGGTTGCCGCTGATCGATCCGGATTTCTTCGGTGTCGGCGCCAACCTGAAGGCATCCGATTTCCGCGCCCTGCCCATCCAGCGCGACTACCGCAGCATGGGCGCCCTGCTGCCCCATGTTAACGAGAGCTTCCTCGGCGACGAGCTGAACATCGCCGGGGCCACGGGCCTGGACAACAAGTACTACATCGACGGCGTGGACACGACCGATCCCGTCCGCGGCATCACGGGTACCAGTCTGCCTTACAACTTCGTCCGCGAGGTGCAGGTCCGCTCCGGCAGCTACGCGGCCGAATACAGCGGCGCCCTGGGCGGCGTGATGAACGTCATCACCCACTCGGGCCGCAACGAGTTCAAGGGCAATGCCTTCGGCTTCTTCCTGAACAATCGCTTCACGGCAGAGCCGCGTCTAGCAACCTATGAGCCCGGCGAGGGTGACTTCGCCGAATACGACGTCGGCATCGGCCTGGGCGGCCCCATCGTCAGGGACCGGCTCTGGTTCTACGCAGCGTACAACCCCAGCTACTGGATAGAGGACGTCGAGATACCAGGCCAGGGTACGTATCAGGACCGTTTCACAGCGCACCGTCTGGCCGGGAAGCTCGACTGGCGAATAGACGCGCGTAACAGCCTGAACTTCACCGCCACCGGCAATCCGACGCTACGCGATGGCGTCGGCGATCTCTACACACGTTTCGGCATCCCCACCTCGTTCGCCAACCCCGATCCCTACCTCTACGACATCGAATCGGGAGGTCTGACCCTGTCCCTGCAGGGCAAGCACCTGCTCGGCGAGCGCCTCCTTCTCAAGACCGGCGTGTCCCGGTTCACGTGGCGGAAGGTCTATCGGCCCGACACGCAGCGGGGACGAAGCGAAATGCTCTACATCGACGCCGAGACCGGCATCTGGTCCGGCGGTGCCGCGGACGACATTGACGACAGGAGTACCGTCTCGACCTTCTACCTCGACGGAATCTGCATGCTCGACCGCCACGCGCTGAAGGCGGGGCTTGCCTTCAAGATCAACCGCTACGAGTTCTCCAGGCACACCCAGGAGCTGACGCGCGACATCGGTGATGTGTTCCGGCTATACGAGGTCGACAACGTTGGATCGACAAGCAATCGCATTCCCTCCATCTACCTCCAGGACACTTGGCACCTCTCCGAGCGCTTCCGCCTCAATGCCGGACTCCGCTGGGAAGGCCAGTTCATGATCGACACGAACGATGAGGTCGCGCAGCGTGTCACCGATCAGTGGCAGCCGCGGATCGGTTTCACCTACCAACCGGGAGAGATCGGCACACAGAAGATCTTCGGCTCCTTCGGCCGTTACTACCATGTATTCGCCAGCCATCTCTCCACTTGGTATCACAGCGATACCAGTCGACTTCTCTGGGAGTACTACAGCTGCGATCCGCGGATCTGTGCCCTGCCTCCTGATTCGACACGCAACAGCGTGGGAAACCACATCCAGGATGAGGTCGACGGCCTGGCCGGGCAGCACTTCGATGAGTTCAGCTTGGGCTACGAGAGGCAACTGAGCGCTGGTTCGCGCCTGGCGATCCGCGGCATCCACCGGGTGCTGCGCGAGGCTGTCGAGGACGGATACTCCACGGAGGTGGGAGACTGGGTGTACGGCAACCCGGGCAGCGGCCAGCTGAACGAGTATCCCAAGGCGAAGCACGAATACAGCGCCCTGGAGCTCAGCTACGAGTATTTCCGGAGCGAGAGGTTCGATGTCCGTGCGGCCTACATTCTCTCCAGGAACTATGGCAATTACATGGGCCTCTACAACTCGGACTTCTTCTGGGCGGCTCCCAACGCCAACGGCTCCTTCGACGTGCCGGAGATCATGGTGGACGGCACGGGCCTGCTGCCCAACGATCGCACGCACGTGATCAAGCTGTCGGGCAGCTATCGCGTCGGTGCCGGCCTCACTCTCGGCGGCTCGGCGACCTGGCAGAGCGGGACGCCCAAGAACGAATGGGGCGGAACACCCTGGGAACCTCCCTACTACAGCTTCCTCCAGACGCGCGGCGAGGCGGGCCGGACGCCGTCGATCTGGGATCTCAATCTGCGCGCTTCCTATTTGCTCCCCCCGATCGGCCCTTCGATCCATGCGCGGTTGCTCGTGGACATCTTTCATCTGGGCAGCCAGCGCGAGGCCGTGCTCTATGACATGATCCACTATCGTAACATCGATCCCGGCGACGGCAGTCAGATCGATCCTAATCCCAACTACGGCCAGCCCATCCGCTTCCAGCCGCCCATGGCGGTGCGCGTGGGCGTGGATTTGGATTTCTAGGCGTGTTGGACTGAACTACTCGCTCCGACGTGCCAGCTCGCCGGAAGGAATGCTGAATCGCTTGATTATCTCCTGAAGGCGCGGATCACCCCGAAGAAAGTCGAAGCAGCTGTCGACGTTGAGGTGGCGCAGCTTCTCGGGACACTGGTCGGCAGTCTTCTCGAGCCAGGCCAGCGTGCTGTCCGCCTCGCCGAGGTCGGCGTAGTCCAGGGCGACGTGGTAGCTCTTGAAGTAGGCGTAGTAGTCGTGGCCTGACGGTGTGTCGCCGCTGGGCCGCTTGGCGGCATCGATCCTGGCCAGCGCCTCGTCCCGCCTGCCGGCATGGGCCAAGTAGGCGACGGGGACTTCCTCGGCGAACTCCTCGCAGAAGGCCAGGACCTCCTCCCAGTCGCCCAGATACATGTGATTCCAGGCCTTTATCTGGTGGAGGCCTCGCCGGGTGCTCGCCGGCATGCCGGGAAAGCGCTGGAGTTGACGTTGCGACTCGGCGACGCCTTGCTCGTAGCGGCGGGCGCTCAGATAGGTCCAGGCTAGGCGCCAGAGAATGGTCGTGTCGAGGGGAGCGAGAGCAGCTTCCCGCTTGGCCTCGGCGATGGCCTCCGTGAAACGGCCTGCGAAGGCCAGGAAGGTGCTGTATTGTCCGTGGACCTTTGGATCGTTCGGACCGAGGAGAAGAGCCCGACTGAAAGACGCCTCGGCGCCGACCCAGTCGTGCTTCAGCAACAGGATGGCACCCAGGGTGGCGTGAGCCCGACTGAAGGATCCATCCAGTGCGATGGCTCGCTCCGCCGCCGCCTTGGCCTGCGGGTAGAAGTCGTCCACAGGACCCGTGTGATCGGCCAGGCGGAAGTAGCAGTAAGCCAGACCCTCCCAGGCCGGAGTGTAGGTCGGCTCCAAGCGCGTGGCCTGCTCATAGTAAGTTACACCGTCGAGCCAGAACTCCGTGTCGTACATCATCCGACATTGCTCGCCCCGGAGGACCAGCTCGTATGCCTCTGGATCGATCTGCGGCGCCTCGACCAGGCTCGCCCTTTCGGCCTCGCTCAGGTCGACGTGTATCCGGGCGGCGATGGATCGCGCGACCTCGTTGTGCAGGGCGATGACCTCCGCGGGATCGCAGTCGAAATCCTGGATCCACAATAGCTCCCGGCTGGCGGCGTCGATGAGCTTGACGGTCACGCGGATCCGGTCGGCATCCCGGGCCACGGAGCCTTCCAGGAGATGGTCCACCGCGAACTCGCGCGCCACGGCCGCTATGTCCAGGCTCTCCTCCGCGTGGCGCATCAGGGAAACCACGCGCAGGGCGCCAATGCGGGCGAGATTGGCGAGCAGGGCGTCCGTCATGCCGTCGCTGAAGTACTTCTGCTCTGGGTCTCCGGAGAGGTTGTTCAGGGGCAGCACCCCGATGGATTCCCTGGCCTCGGCCTCCCGGACGCCGGGCGTTCGGCCCAGGAGCCACCAGGCGGCCAGGGCACAGACGACGACGAACGATACCCAGACGGCGATGCGCCAGCGGACTCGCCTTCTCCGGCGATCTCCGCCATCCGGCACGGCCGGCAAGGCATTGCGATCCCGGCGCAGCAGCTCCAGGTCGGCGAGAAGGGCCGCCATGTCCGGATAGCGCCGCTGCGGGTCCTTGGCCAGGGCCCTGCCGACGACCCGCTCCAGGCCCGCCGGCAGGTCGGGCGC
>JAFGKN010000520.1 GCA_016928605.1 Planctomycetota bacterium
GACCAGCGCTCGACTTAAGACAACGCGAACGCCGGAATCAGCTCAAAATCGTTCCCGTTTTTCCCAAACCCTTCAAGTTGGGCTAGCATCACTTCCGCGACAGGATGCGCGCGAAGAGCCCCTTGCGAGCCCCGGCCCCCGCAGGGCGCCGCCGGTAGCGACCGTCCGGCAGACTCTCGATGACGCGGTCGATGAGGTCGTCGACGCGCAGGGACTCCGCCTCCGCGTGATAGGTCAGCACGAGCCGGTGGCGAAGGGCGGGATGCACGATCGCGTGGAGGTCATCGTAGCTGACCTCGCTCCGTCCATCGAGGAAGGCCAGAGACTTGCCGGCGAGCAGCATGGACTGGACGGCACGGGGGCCCGCGCCCCACGCGATGGTCTCGCGTACGAACGCCGGCGCGTCCTCGCGGTGGGGCCGGGTCTGGCGGACGATGCGCGACGCGTAGTCGATAAGCGGCAGCGGGATCGCGACGGCGCGGACGCGGGCGATCATCTCCAGGATCCGCTCCCGGCTGATCACGGAGGCGAGGGGGGCGTCGTAGGCGGATGTCGTCCGCTGGACGACGCGGAACTCCTCTTCCTCCGTGGGGTAATCGATGTCGATCTGGAAGAGAAACCGGTCGAGCTGCGAGACGGGCAGCGGATAGGTCCCTTCCTGCTCGATCGGGTTCTGGGTGGCCAGCACGAAGAAGGGGCGAGGCAGCGGAAGCCTCTGGCCGGCCGCCGTCACCTGACGCTCCTCCATCGCTTCCATGAGAGCTGCCTGGGTCTTGGGGGGCGTGCGGTTGATCTCGTCGGCCAGGACGATGTTCGCGAAGAGCGGCCCAGGGAGAAACCGGAAGGCCCGCTGGCCGCCGGCATCGGCTCCGATCAGAGTGGTCCCGGTGATGTCGGAGGGCATCAGGTCCGGCGTGAACTGGATCCGCTTGAAGTCGAGCGAGAGGAGCGCCGCCAGGGAGCGGACGAGGAGCGTCTTCGCGAGACCGGGGACGCCGACGATCAGAGCGTGTCCCTCGGCGAGGAGCGAGGCGAGCACCTGGCGGACCACGTCGTCCTGCCCGACGACCGAGTTTCCCAGAGCGCTCAGCAGGTTGTCGACGGCCGGCGGGCGGCCGGGGCCGGAGGGGGATGCCGCGGGGGAGTGCGGGGACTGCTTCTCCGGCTGTGTCTCTGACGTCATGGGCATCATCTCGGCTCGGCGGGAGGCGGCAGAGAGGCGCCGGAGCGCTTCTCGTCCCAGATCCGGTCCATCTCCTCGAGACTCGCCTCCTCCAGGTTCGGAAGCCGCAGCTCGAGCTCGTGAAACCGATCGATGAACTTGCGCACGGAGGTTCGCAGGGCGTCGTCGGGGTGCAGGCCCAGCTTGCGGCAGACATTGACGGCGGAGAAGATCAGATCGCCCAGCTCCTCCAGCAGCCTCTCGGGGCGCGTCGAGTCCAGCGGCCGAGCCTTCGCATCGAGCAGCTCGCGAACCTCGCCGATCTCCTCCTCGAGCTTCGCGAGGGGCCCCGCGGCATCCGGCCAGTCGAAGCCGCAGCGGGCTGCGCGCGCCGACACCTTGAAGGCGGCGGCGAGCGGCGGCAGGCTCCGCGGCACGCCGCCCAGCCGGGAGCGCGCCACCGCACCGGGATCCTTGGCCCTCTCCTCGGCCTTGACCCGCTCCCAAAGACCGATAACCTCCTCGGCCGCGGTCGCACGCTCCTCGCCGAAGACATGGGGATGCCGCCGGACGAGCTTCTCCCGGACACCTCGCGCCACATCATCGATGGAGAACGCGCCCTTCTCCTCGGCGATGCCGCAGGCGAGGAGGACCGTCATCAAGAGATCGCCGAGCTCCTCGGAGACGGAGTCCTCCGGCTCGCCGCCGCCTTCTGCGATGGCGTCGGAGACCTCGCAAGCCTCATCGACGATGTACCGGCCCACATCCGCCAGGGTCTGCTTCCGATCCCATGGGCATCCGTCCGGTGCGCGGAGGGCAGCGACCACGCAGCGGAGCTTCTCGAACTCATCGCCTGCTGCTTTCATGGGGGGATTGTACCAGGAGGATCTCCCCCCCGCAGAGGGTCTTCTCGCGCGGCCCGGCTGGCGGTCGTGTCCGCATCCGGAGCATCCGTCCGGTTCGAGGCGAACACTCTCTGCGGCGGCTGGCTCGGTGATCAGCGGCTCTCCCGCGTAAGCGGCTGTCTCCGCTCGTATTGAGCGTCGATCGGCCCGGCGGCCAGCCGTTTGCAATCGGAAGAGAACGACGGACATGCGCGGTCCGGACTCTTGCGGCGACCCGCCGGATCGCGCACGCGAAAGGAAGCTGAAGCGCAACAGGAAGGACGACGCGACCCGGGGAAAGGAGGTGATGCCACGCCCTCGACACGTCTGCCACCCTGCGGGATCGGCCCGCACGTCGCGCGCCGCGCGGCGGAGTCGGGCAACACCGGCTCGGTCCCGCCGGGACGCGGTGTCTGAGAAGCGAGACGACAGCCAAGACGCAAGACCCGGAGAGCCCTGGTGCGGATGGCCAGTATCCCCAGTACCCAACCACAATCAATGGAGAAGGCCGTCGGGATAAGCTCGGTAGGCGGAAGGCGACAGCGGGCGGTCTCCGCGGACAGGGCTCTCTCTTTTTCTGTGAGAAGCGCGATCTCTGGCAAACACGCGCATGGCAGACCTCGGCGACGCGCTGCGGCGTGTGGTGCCTCTCCTGTCCCTCGCGTTCTCGCATCCGAACCCGCTCCGCATTCTGTGCTTGCCCCGAGGAGAGCTGCGGGGACTCGTGCGAGAGCAGCCGCGGGCCTGCTGCCCGGACGGGCAAGCCTCTGAGCCGCTCCGGAAAACCGACGGCGAGCCCTTGCCGCGGCACCATCCATGCCCTATCTTGACCTTGCTCGCTGCCAGGAGGCTCGATCGAGATGTCGAAGTTGCGCGTGCTGGTCAACGGTGCGAAGGGACGCATGGGGCGAGAGACCGCCCGGGCGGTGCGGGCCGAGGGAGATCTCGAGCTCGTCGGCGAGGCCGATCTGGGCGACGACCTCGCCGCGGCGATACGGTCCGCGGCTGCCCAGGTGGTCGTCGACTTCACGCACCCTGATGCGGCGGCCGGCAACACGGAGACGATTTTGAAGTCGGGCGGCTGCCCCGTGGTGGGAACGACCGGCTTCCGCATGGAGGACATCGAACGCCTCCAGGCGATCAGCCAGGAGCTGAGGAGGGGAGGGCTCATCGCGCCCAACTTCGCGATCGGCGCCGTGCTGCTCATGAAGTTCGCAGCCGAGGCCGCGCGCTTCTTTCCCGACGTGGAGGTGATCGAGCTGCACCACGAGAGGAAGGTCGACGCGCCGTCGGGAACTGCGCTGAAGACCATCGAGATGATCCGCAGCGCGCTCGACAGCGGCGGGAGCGGCAACGCTCCCGCGGAGCGTCCCCGGGAGAAGGAGACGGTGAGCGGCGCTCGCGGCGGCCGCTATCTGGGCATCCCCGTCCACAGCATCCGGCTGCCGGGATACGTGGCTCACCAGGAGGTCCAGTTCGGAGCGCCCGGCCAGATTCTCACACTGCGCCATGACGCCCCCTCCAGGGCCTGCTTCATGCCCGGCGTGCTGTTCGCGGTGCGCAAGGTGGTCGCGCTGGAGAGGCTCTATTACGGGCTGGACGCGATCCTCGACCTGTGACGGCCGGCGAAGCGGCAGCGGCAGGGCGCTTCCGGTTTCCCCGGCGGCGCGTCCGCGAGCCTCCGGGCGGCGGGCAAGGCGGGACCACTGCGTGCAGGCCAGCGCTGAGGGGCGAGCGCGTATCGGGCGGGGCTCGTGCTGCGGCGCCTGCTGGACTGCCGGCACGGACGCTCCCCTGGACGATCCTATCGGATTGCCGTCCAGGATGCTTTCCCCGGATTACGGCCTCGGGGCGAAGTAGGGGAGCGGATAGTCGCACCCGAGATTCGCCGCGGAGCCCGGCGGGTCGATGCCCGGCTGCGGGAAGGGCCCCCGCGGGGGATCCGCCGAGCGGAACAGATAGTTGAGGAGGACGATGACGTCGCTCATGTCGAGCTCACCGTTGTCGTCGCAGTCGGCCGCTTCCAGGCAGAGCAGCGGCTCTCCGCGGGAGAGGTAGAGACCTTCGAGGATCAGCAGCGCATCGTTGATGTCCGGCAGATAGGGGTATCCTCGCAGCTGCACGCTGCTGTCGACGTTGCCCCGGACGAATCGCGGCTCGACGATCTCGACCATGCCGGTGACGGATCGCGAAGAGGTGACTCCGCCCGTGCCCTCTCCCTGGACATCGAGAAGGCGCGGCAGGATGTAGAGCGCCATCGTGTCGGGGCGCGCCGTCCCTTCGAAGCGGAAGATGAGGTTGGCGACCCAGACCCGGAGCAGACGGCCTCGCGTGACGCGGCGGTCGATATTGAGACGGAAGGACGCCTCGCGCGCCTCGACGTTTGGAATGACGGGCGCGGGCAGGATCGGGGGAGCGACGGGGATGACCTCCCGCAGGATGAGCTCGTCGTAATCCACACCGACGGAGACCGTGTCGATGTCGTCGCCCAGAACGGTGAGATACAGAGGAATCTCGAACGACTGCGCGCGGCGAGTGATCTCTCCGCTTCCGACCTCGACGAAGTTTTGGTAGTAGATCGTGGCTCCGCCGTCGTCCAGGATGGTCGCCCGCCGCAGCGGCTCCGAGGACTCCTCGGGCCGCGCTAGAAAACCGGCGAAGGAGTCCATGCTTCCCAGAGTCGGCGGGCTGCTGGGCAGCGGCCGGAAGCTGATCGGAGTGGAGTCGTAGAGGAGATTGGGATCCTGCCTCAGGCGGTTCCGCAGGGTGAAGACGACCTCGAACACCGCCTCCTCGCCGGAGGGCTCCTCCTCGCAGGGCGGCGTCGATTTGAGGACGAACGCGCCGGCGACATTGCCCTCGGCGGTCTCGCGGAAGCCGACGGTCCGGGAGATGGACCAGCGCGGGGAGAGCGTCGCCACGGCCTTGTAGACCAGGTAGGCGTCGTCGTAGTTGAGGGAGATCCGCAGGTAGTTCGCGTCGCCGCGCTCCGAGAGGAAGACGGGCACCCGCACCTCAGGCTCCTCGCCCTCGTGCGCGGCGTTGATCCCGCAGACGCGGTCGATGCGGAGTCGAGCCGGAGCGCCCGAGGGATCGACCGCCGCCGACTGGGAGGGGGCCCCCGAGGAAGCCGCCCAGAGGCTCAAGGCCAGCAGGAGGAGGCGCGCGGTCCGCGTAGTCGTTACCTTCGGCATCACGATCGATCCATGGCCCGCCGACGATCCGCCATCGATGGCTCTACCAACGAATTCTTCCGCACGCACCAGAGAGCCTGCATCTGCAGAGCGTCCGACCGCATGCGTCAACTCCTCGCGGAAGGATCGCGGCACGGGATGCAGCTCTCGTCATGGAATGTCGAAAGGACGGTGTTCAGTCGACGTGGCGCGCCCAGCGAGGCGGCGCGGAGCCGGCGACCACAAGGTCTGCTCCGCGTTTCGGAAACATAACACCCGCTCGCGGCACCTCCGCGACCGGAAGGCATCGCTACTGCGCGCTTACCACGATTTTATGGCTGTCCACGGGGCTGTCAAGACTTTCGCGAGCCTCCGCAGGGCTCCCGGAGCCCCGGGAGCCCGAACGACATCCCGCAGACTCCCAGGCGCCGGGCCTGCGGCCGCGGGCAGGCGGCCCCCGCGGGAGACTCCTCCGGGTCGCTGCGCCCGGCCCGAGCCGCGCGTTGACACCGCCAGCGCTCTTTCTAAAATGTCGCCATGGTCGACGTCCAGGATATGCTCACCCGCCATGCGGCCGCCGTGGCGCGCGTTCTGGAGCAGGCCGTGCCCCGATCAGGCCATGAGTACCTCTCGGGGGGAGTCTGGTACCAGTTCGAGAGCGGGGGCAAGAAGCTCCGCCCAGCTCTCTGCCTGATGACCTGCGAGCTCCTGGGGGGAGACCCCGAGGCCGCTCTCCCCTTCGCCCTTGCCACGGAGATCCTCCACAACTTCCTGCTGATCCACGACGATATCGAGGACGGTGACACGATGCGGCGGGATCAGCCGACCCTGTGGGCTCGGGACGGCGTACCTAACGCCTTGAACGTCGCGGACTTCCTGATCGCCAAGGCCTACCGGCTGATCCTCGAGGCCCCGCTGAGCGCCGAGACGAACCTGCGGCTCGGCAGGGCCTTTTCGCTCGCTTTCGAGCGGACGGTGGAGGGGCAGGCTCTGGACATCAACCTGCGCGGGGCCAGCGAGGTGAATCTCGAGACCTACTTCCGGATCGTGCAGCTCAAGACGGCGTACTACCTGGCGCTGACCTGGGTCGGCGGGGCGATCATCGCCGGCTGCTCCGATGGGGCTCTCGAGCCGTTCTGGGAGCTGGGCCGCTGCCTGGGGCCCGCCTTCCAGATCCGCGACGACCTGATCGACCTCACCCAGGGCAAGGGGCGGGGCGGGGAGATCGGCTGCGATATCCGGGAGGGCAAGCCGAGCATCTTCTACGCCTTCGTCCAGGACCGCCGGGCGGGAACGCCCGAGGAGAGGGAGCGGCTCGTGGAGATCATCCGCCGCGACCGGGAGCGGACGACGCGCGACGACATCGAGTGGGCGATCTCCTTCTTCCGCGACCAGGGGGCTCTCGAGTTCGCCCAGGCGGAGGCGGAGAGGCTCGTCGAGCGGGCGCACGAGGTGGTGGGCCAGCTGCCGCTGGAGGAGGAGGGGCGGGCGAAGTTTCGCGAGATGGCCCGCTTCATCATCGACCGGAAGTTCTGAGGACGACGAGACGCCTGCCGCGCGTCCGGGAGTTGAGAGAGATGAGCCGCGCAGCGAGCCGGATCGCCGTCGTCATGGGGGGCATCTCCGTCGAGCGCGAAGTCTCGCTCAGGACGGGACTGTGCGTCGTCTCGCGCCTGGCCGCGCGCCACCGCGTCAAACCGGTCGTCATCGAGGCCGACGGTCGCTGGCGCGTCGCGCGCGGCTACACCGAGTCTCCGGAGCCCCCCTGCGGAGCGGGCCCGAGCTCCTGGTCCGCGGCGGAGCCGCTGCCGATCCTGGAGGCCCTCCAGCTCCTGATCGCCGACCGCGTCGA
>JAFGKN010000521.1 GCA_016928605.1 Planctomycetota bacterium
CAGCGGCGCGCGCGGATCCTCGAGATGGAGCGTCGATCCGGGGCCGAGCTGCGTCCTGAGCTGGAAGGCGACGCCGCGGCGGGCGGCCTCGAGGATGCGCTGCGCGAGATCGGCTCGACCGGACCCGGAGGCCATGCGGTGCGCGGCGAGCAGTCCCTCGGAGCGCGTGGCGGCCGGCGTCGACCGCGGCGGATCGCCGTAGCTCCCCCGGAGGTCGGCGTGCGGCGAGTCGACGGTCTGTCGTGCGATGATCGCCTCGCAGATCCGCATCGCGTGCTCGAGGTACTCCTCGCCGGGGCGCCGGCGGTACAGCTCGCTGAGCGCGTAGAGCAGCCAGTGGTCGTGGATGAGCTCCCGGGTCTCGACGCCGCGGTCGCGCACGCGGATCAGGTAGCGGGCTCCGCGCTCCGCGGCCTCGAGCCACCGCTCGCCGCCGTCGAACGCGTTGAGCCGCAGGAGCGCGAGCAGCGCCTCTCCCGGATAGTAGTCCGAGACGAAGTCCTCGCGCGGCCTCCCGCTCGGGAGGTGGCGCTCGTGGACGAAGCTCCCGTCGTCGCGCTGCGAGTGGAGGAGGTACCTCCCGAGCCGCTCGAGCACCGCCGCCGAGCCGCGGTCTCCCGTCACCCGCGAGCGCTGGACGAGAGCGACGATCGCGAGCGCCACGCCGCCGAGCTTCACCCGGTCCTCGCTCGCGAGGATCGACATGCCGTCCTCTGCCTCGCCGAAGGGCTGCACGAAGCGCAGGAGGTAGTCCGCCGCCCGCTCCGCCGCGGCGAGCAGCCCGGCATCCCCCGCCTCCTCCAAGAGCTCGTACATCGCGTAGACCGTGCCCGCGTGCCGGACGAGGTTGTAGTCATCCTCCGCGATGCCGCCGAGCGGGCGGTAGCTGTACGTGAAGCGACCATCGGGCGAGACGGCCCGGCGCAGGTACTCACCGCCGGCGCGCGCCGCCCCGAGCAGCCGCGGCGGATCGACATCCTCGACGCGGCGGTGGCCTCGTTGCAGCCGGAAGATCTCGCCGCCCCCCGCGAACCAGCTCTCGGTGCGGAACGTCCACGCCGCCGAGGGCTTCCTCCAGCGCGGGTCGTTGCGCAGCGCCGCGGGGAGCCCCCGCGCCGCCAGGGCGGGACCGAGCCGCGAGGGAAGCCAGCGCCCGGGGACATCGACCAGCCCGTGGGACGCGACCTCGAGGGGGAGGAACGCGAGCGAGAGATCCCGCGAGAAGGCCACACCATCCATCAGCTTCTCGACGGCCAGCGGCACGCCGGGCAGGTAGGTCCTCCGCGGGCTCCGCTCGCTCACGACGTCGAGCTTCACCCAGGCGGCGTCCCGATCCCGCACTCCCCGCCGCAGCAACTCTCGCAACGAGGCCTCGAGCGCCGCGCCCAGCCCCCGTCCCGCGCCCATCGCCACCCGCGCCGGGCGCGATCCATCGGTCGCGGAGAGGAAGACGATGCGCGCCGCGCGGTCCGCTGCCCATCGGGCCGGAAGATCCTCGACGCCGGCATCGCCGCGGGCGAGCGCATCGCGCACGCCTCGCACGATTGCCTCGGCGTCCGCGGGCTCGAGCCGCAGCGTCCCCTCGAGATCCTCCCACCAGAGCGCGGTCGCGGGCTCGCCCGGCGGCGATGCCTCCGCGCCCCGGCACCACGCTGCCGCCAGGAGCACGATGACCAGAGCGGCGAGGAACCGAAGTGCCGCCCAGGCGAAGAGGAGAGCGGCGGGGCGCCGAAGTCCCGCCCAGGCGAGGAGCGGGCGCGCTCTCGCGGCGAGATGCGGGCGCGCGGTCGGCATCACGTCTCGTCCAGCACCGCGCCCGTGTTGGCGCTCGTCGCGAAGCGCGAGTAGCGGGCCAGCCAGCCGGTCCGGAACCGCGGCTCCGGCGGCTTCCAGCTCCGGCGCCGCTCCGCCAGATCCGCGTCGCTCACCCTCACCGAGAGGCGGCGGGCGGGGATGTCGATCTCGATGACATCGCCGTCGCGCAGGAGCCCGATCGGACCTCCGTCGGCGGCCTCCGGCGAGACGTGGCCGATGCACGCGCCGCGCGTTCCGCCGCTGAAGCGGCCGTCGGTGATCAGCGCGACCTTGTCTCCGAGACCGCGCCCCATGATGTAGCTCGTGGGCGCCAGCATCTCCTGCATGCCGGGGCCGCCCTTCGGCCCCTCGCGGCGGATCACGACGACGTGGCCCGGCTCCACGCGCCCGGCGAGGATCCCCTCGCAGGCGTCCTCCTGCGACTCGAAGATGATCGCCGGCCCGGAGTGCCGCAGCATCTTCGGTTCGACGCCGGCGGTCTTCACGACGGATCCATCAGGCGCCAGGTTGCCGAACAGGATCGAGAGGCCGCCCTCCGGGCTGTACGCGCGGTCGAGCGGACGGATGCAGTCGGGATCAGCGATCTCCGCTCCGGCGATGTTCTCGGCGAGGGTCTTTCCCGTGACCGTGCGGCAGCCGCCGTTGAGCAGCCCGTCGACCTTGCCGATCTCCGCGAGGATGGCGCTGATCCCCCCCGCCCGGTCGACATCCTCGACGTGGTACGGCGAGGACGGCGCCACCTTGCAGATGTTCGGCGTCCTCCGGGAGAGATCGTTGATGCGCGCGAGATCGTACTCGATGCCACCAGCCCGCGCGACGGCCAGCGTGTGGAGCACGGTGTTGGTGCTGCCTCCCATGGCCATGTCGAGGACGAAGGCGTTGTCGATCGCCCGGCGGTCGACGATGTCGAGCGGCTTCAGGTCCTCCCGCACCAGCTCGACGATGCGCGCTCCTGCCGCCCGCCACAGCTCCTCGCGCCGCGGGTCCACTGCCAGGATCGTGCCGTTTCCCGGCAGCGCGAGCCCGATGGCCTCGGTGAGGCAGTTCATGGAATTGGCGGTGAACATGCCCGAGCAGGATCCTGGCCCGGGGCAGGCCCGGCAGGAGATCTGCTCCAGCTCGTCCTCCGTGATGCGCCCCGCCTTGTAGGCTCCGACGCCCTCGAAGACGCTGATCAGGTCGACGGTCCGCCCGTCGTCCATCTTCCCGGCCTTCATGGGGCCGCCGCTCGCGAAGATCGTCGGGATGTTGCAGCGCATCGCGCCCATGAGCATCCCGGGGATGATCTTGTCGCAGTTCGGCAGGCAGATCATCCCGTCGAACTGGTGGGCCTCGA
>JAFGKN010000522.1 GCA_016928605.1 Planctomycetota bacterium
GAAGCCGTCGAGGTCCTCGGAGGGCTTCACGCCTCGTGGAGCGCGGCCGTCCGATTCACGAGGGATGCCCTCGACCGCTGGGAGAAGGGCAGCGGCGGCCTCCCAGACCCCGCGGTCTTCGCGGAGAGCGGCAGCGGAGTCACGCGGCGAGCTCTCGAGCGCATGGCGCGAACGATCCGCGCCGCCGGGGAAGTCGAGGCGGACGATCTCCGCGCTGAATTCATCGAGCCGCGGCTCGGCTTCGTGCTCCGGGATCTCGAGCGGGTCCATCAGCGCGGAGCCGGCCACGGACACGGGCTCGTGGGCGTGTACGAGGTACGGAAGCGCTGAGCCTGAGCATCCCCGCGAATCGCAGGCCCGTGCCCGCGGGGGCCAGACTGTTCATGCATAGCTGATGGAGGAGCGCCTCATGTCCGGAATCGCAGGAGTCCTCACCGCCTACGCCGCGTCCGAGACGCTCGACGACATGCTCGACGCGCTGCGCCATCGAGGACGCGATGGCTCCTGGCAGACGGAGATAGAAGGCGGAGCGCTGGGCGTGCGCGCCGCTGACCTGGGACCGGAGAAGGGGCCGGCGCACGCCGTGGACGGCGATGCGGTGCTCCTCTTCGACGGAGAGATCTACAACGAACGGCCCAAGGGAGTCGCGGACGCGCAAGTAGCCCTGGACCTCTACAGAGAGCACGGAAGGCTCTTCGCGGCTCACCTGCAGGGCGCCTTCGCGTGCGCCGTCTACGACAAGGGCGCGATCGCCCTGGCGCGGGACCCCGTCGGCATCCGTCCCGTCTACTGGGGCACGGATGCTCTCGGGTCGTTCGCCTTCGCATCCGAGGCCAAGGCGCTGGTCGGCCGCGTGAACGAGGTCCACGAGGTGGCGCCGGCGACGGTGTTCTCCCGCGAGACGGGCGTTCAATCGTACCTGCCGGTCCACCCGCGAGTCGTCGTACCCGACGACGTCGAGGAGGCGAAGAAGGCGCTCCGGGAGGTGCTGCTGCGGGCGACGGAACGCCGCCTCGCCGACGGCGCCGTGGGCGGCGTTCTCCTGAGCGGAGGGCTCGACAGCTCCATCATCGCCGCAGTGGCCAGCGAGCTGAAGCCGGGGCTGCCGGCGTTCACTGTGGGCGTCGAGGGCGCGCCCGACCTCGAGCACGCCGCCTGCATGGCCAAACACCTGGGTCTCCGGCACGAGGTCCGGCTCTTCGAGCCCTCCGAGATCGCAGGGATCATCGAGCGAGCCGTCGAGACGCTCGAGTCCTTCGACGAGGACTGCGTGAGCGGCGCCATCGCCAACATCGTCGCCTCTGCTCTGGCGAGCCAGGAGACGAGCGCGATCCTCAGCGGCGAGGGAGGCGACGAGCTGAACGGAGGCTACCTCCTGCTCAAGGACCTTCCGGACGACGAGGCCCGGCGGCGCACCATGCAGCACCTCATCGACATCGCGTACAACACGGCGCTTCAGCGGCTCGACCGCGCGATGTTCGCGAACTCCCTGAACTACCGGACTCCGTTCCTCGACAGCGAGGTGATCGCGTTCTGCCTGCAGATGCCGGTGACCTGGAAGATCCATGCGGAGCCGGACGGAAGACTCGTGGAGAAGTGGCTGTTGCGCGAGGCGTTTCGCGACCTCCTCCCGGAGTCGATCTACCGCCGCCAAAAGCTCCGCTTTTCCGGCGGCACCGGGACGGACGGCTCCCTCGAAGCCCTGGCCGGGCAGCTGGTCCCCGAGGCAGCCCTCACCGAGGAGATGCGCCGGACGCCTGGAGGATATCGGCTCAACTCGCCGAAGGAGCTCCATTACTACCGCATCTTCAGGCGGCTTTTCCCCGAGCCGTGCTTCGAGTCGCTAGTCGGGCGGTGGGATCCGCAGAAGTGAGTCGGTCCAGCGCCCGCCGAGGTCCTTCGGCCGGCTGCGCGCCGAGGCCTCCGTCGCGCCAGGCGCGAGCAGGTGATCAGAGGGCGCAGGAACTGCAGCGCCGATCCGGACCGCTCGGAACCACGGAAAGCCCAGGATACCCCGCAGCAGAGAGGTGACATCGCATGATCACGGAACCTAGCACAACTCGCCAGCGCGCAGACGACCGCCTCGGCCGGGGCCTCTCGTCGAGCCTGTACCGCCCGCTTGCGGAGGGCGACGTCGAGAGGATCATCCGGGAGGCGATGAGGATCCTCGAGAAGGCCGGCTTGCTCGTCTACTCGAAGACCGCGCGAACCGCGCTCCGGGCCGCCGGCGCCGAGGTCGACGAGGCGACGTGCGCCGTGAAGATGCCGCGGGGCCTTGTCGAGGAGGCGATCGCCTCGAATCCGTCGTCCATCACACTGTGCTCGTGCGACGGGAAGACCGACATCGAGCTGGCGGGCGGCAAGGTGCACTACGCGACCGGCGGGACGGCCATCTACGTCCTGGATCCCGACACCGGGGAGCGGCGGCCGTCCACGGTGGATGACGTCATCCTCAACGCGCGTCTGGTCGATGTTCTCGAGAACGTCGACGCGTTCACGATCAACGTGTTCCCCAACGACGTCGAGAAAAAGGACCACATCGATGTGAATCGCTTCTTCCACTCCATCGACAACACGACCAAGCACGTCATGGGGGGCATCTACTCCTTGAAGGGCTGCCGGCGGGCCATCGAGCTCGCCGAGATGGTGGCCGGAAGCCCGGAGGCCCTCCGCGAGCGGCCGTTCGTCTCGTTCATCACCTTGGTGATCAGCCCCTTGAAGATCGACGATGCCTACGGCGAGATGGCCTGCCACGTGGCCGCGAAGGGGCTGCCGATCGTCGTGCCGACAGAGCCGATCTGCGGCACCACGGCGCCGATCACGCTCGCCGGCAACGTGCTCATCCATGTCGCCGAGACCCTCGGCGGCATCGCCGTCGTGCAGTCGGTCAGGAAGGGAGCCCCCGGCATCTGCGGCAGCGTGGGATCGATCACCGACCTGAGGACCATGGACCACGTGAGCGGGGCGGTCGAGCGCGCCATGATCAACGCCGCGGTGTCCCAGGTGGCCCAGCGCCTGCAGCTCCCCCTCTACTCGACAGCGGGGACGTCGGACAGCAAGGAGGCCGACATCCAGGCGGGGTACGAGAGCGCTCTGTCGAGCCTCCTCGTCGCGATGAGCGGCGCCAACTACATCCACGACATCGCGGGGCTCATGGAAGCGGACCTGACGGTCTCCTACGAGAAGCTCGTCGTCGACAACGAAATCCTCGGGATGTGCCAGCGCGTGCTCCGCGGCATCGAGGTGACCGATGAGACCCTCGCCGCGGATCTGATCATCGAGAGGGGCCCCGGATCCGACTACCTCGCCGAGGACCACACCGTGCGGCACATGCGGAGCGAGTTCTTCATGCCGAGGATCTCGAATCGCGACAAGCGCGGCGCGTCCTCGGCGGCCGATGCCGCGCTCGCCCGCGCGCGAGCGGTCGTCGAGAAGACCCGCAGCTCTCCGGCCGAACACCGCATCGCTGCGGACGTGCGAGCGCGCATCGTCGAGGCGTTCCCCGAGATCCGCGCTGTCTGACAGGCTTCCCCGCGCCTGATCCTTGAGGTGTCGCCCGCCAGATCGTTCAGATATCCCGCGCCCAGATCTACAGGCGCCGCTCGAAGCGGTGGCGGCCGGGCCGGATGTCGTCGAGGACGATGAACCTGCCGTCGGTCTCGCCCTGGACGGTCCGGCCGTCCATGACGGCGTGGGGATCGTCGCTGCCCAGCGCCGGCAGATGGACGGCAGCCATGACATTGGCAGGCGTGGCCACATTC
>JAFGKN010000523.1 GCA_016928605.1 Planctomycetota bacterium
AGATGGCTTCGAGGGGCATCTCGCGCGAGTACGGGCCGGATGCGTGCTCGCCGCGAGGGGTGCGGCGCGGATGAGATAGTGTCTCAAGTAACTTATGGCAAGATCGAGACAGTTGGAAAACCCGAAGGCGTTTCCAGCGTCGCGCGCGGGGGTCTCTCGAGCAAAACGTTGGCGTTGATCCAGATGATCGCCCACGTTTCCGCCGAGATCCGTGGCGGCCGTGGGTCGACTGCTGCAGAACGCATGGGCGGCGAAACCGCGGGATGGTCGTGGGGAGGCTACGGCGCTCCTGCCTGGCGGCTCCTTCCGAATTCCGCAAGCTGCTTGGTCGTGAGTTGGGTGTTCCAGCTCACGAGGTATTTGCGCTTCGTCCCGCTGAAGACAAGCGCGATCTCCTCGTTGGCCCGGTAGAACCACAAATTGTACGTTTCCTTGCCCTTGAAGAAAAAACCGGAGAATCCGCCGAAGCCGCCGCCGAGGCCCGCGCGGATGACCTCTTCGCCGGTGGCTGACACGGTTCGCTCGGGCAGGCCCCAAAGCTCTCGAAAAAGCTCCTGGAATTGCCCGGTCTGCAGAATGCCGGCGCGTATTTCTTCTCGCTGCCTTTCGAGTGTGCAGCCGGCCAGCGGGGCAGCCGTGAGCAGAAGAAGGCCAACGGACATCGCTCGCGCGGCGCTCATACGTCCTCCGTTGCTACTGCACGTAGCAGAAGCATCAATCCTCGGGCGAATCGGCGGCGACAACTTGCCAGACTTTGATGACAAAAACATCTGAAGAGTTGTCCCAGGTTCCCCCGTCGGTGAAGCCAAGGGTCAACGTCCCCTGGTAGTCTCTGAGGTCGATCACAAAATGATAGACGTGGCCGGGATTGTACTCGGGCCTTAAGCCTCCATCTAGATAGTACGACCTATTCTGGTACGCGACGGCGAGCTGGCACGGTGCTATCGCGCCGTGCATTCCGAGGCAGGTGTTAGGGCTAAACGGCCATCCACCAGGAGACGGCAGAATCTGCGTTTCGCTGCCTATCGTCAAGAACTGTTCTTGCGTCCCGGGGCAGTTGTTCCCGCCGGTGAACCACCAAAAAGCATCCTGAAAGACGTTTGTCGACACGTTGTCTTGTCCGTAGCCTTCGACGAAGATTTCGACGAGTCCGCTGTAGCTGCTCTGGGTAGTCTCACCGCCGGCGATGTTAAACTGCGGCGTGAGCATCTCGCCTTCCGAGATGCGGGCGTAACCGTCGATCGGGTCTTCGCTGATCACTGGCCCTTGGCAATCTAGAAGGTCTGCTTCGCACACCGCGAGCGAATCATGGCAGGCTACCAGCGATGCCTGCGCGTCCCCCAGCTCGGTCTCGAGCCGCTGGATCTCCGCCTGCGCGTCCGCGAGAGCGGCGTTCGCCGATGCGAGTTCGCCTTGGAGCGACTCGACCTCAGCGGCGAGGTCCGACACCTCGGCGAGCGGGCAAGGCGCCGGACCACCGCGGAAAAGATGGAGGAGAATGGTGACGGCGTCCGAGATGTCGATCTCGCCGTCGCAGTTCGCGTCGCCGTTCAGGACCGCACCTTGACCCGGTTCGTCGGCCTCGGCGTCCAGTCGCTGAGCGATGCCCATCAACAAAAACAACACCCCCGCTGCGCCCGCAGCCAAAAGCATTCGTCTCATCGTTGCACCTCAGCATCGTGCCCTGCCTGACGGCCTCGATGATCACGCTAACGAGTCGAAGGGCCGACCGCAAGGGGTACCAAAGGCAGCGGACAGAGCGGCCCGTCGCAGCATGGCGAGGGACGCGTTCAGTCTATAGTTAGGAATAATGATTCCAATTTACGTCTATTGGTTGCGCCTATAGTCCACCGTGGATTGCACAGCGGACAAAGAGACTCGCAGGGCGGTCAGGTAGAGCTTGGAGATAGCCTCGCAGCTCGCGAGCCTGGGTTGTCTCAGCTTCAAAGATTCTCTCCTTAAGCTGCGGGGGCCCGGCCGTCGGGGGTCCCTGGGCTGCGCGGCAAAACCTTTTGCTCGCTGCACATCAACCATGCCATCCAGAGAGAGCGCGCGTCCATCGTAGGGTGCATCGCAGAATTAAGGAGGCGTATCTCCAGCCGGGCGCCGCTTCTCTCGCGCGGGTTCCAGGGTCTCGAAATATATATCGTTGGTCCAGCTCGTGACTGCTTGCTCGCCGGTATGGATCGAGACCAAACGGACAGTACAGCGGCCGCGACTGGTGAAGCTCTGTTCGACGTGGAGCGACGTGGATGCGCCTCGGATTCCGCGAGATCGAGAGCGCCGCATCGGCCGGCGAGAACATGCCGGATGGTCCAGGTGTTGAGCCTTGGAACGGTTGAGGTTCTGGACTATTGATACAATAGAAAGGCCGCCGTCAAGCATTGCATGTTGTTGACGTAGGTCATTATTGTGCGTGCGGAAAACGCGGGGGCGGTGATGGGAAATATTTCCCGACGACCTACGCCGGGGATTTTTCCCCGATCCCGCGCCGGCCTGCCGCCGCCGAGGAATCAAAGTCCCCGTCGAAGTGGACCAATACGGACGAATCCTCGACGGCCATAACCGCGTAGAGATCGCCAAGAAACACGGACTTGAGTACAAGACGATCCGCCGGACGTTCAAAACGGACGCCGAAGCCCAAGAGCACGTCTTGATGCTCAACATGGCCCGCCGACACCTGCGACCGCACCAGTGGGGCGGGGCGTTCAAACGACTGCTCGAGCTGAAGGGAGTGAAGAGGGGAAGCGGCGGTGATCACAAAAGCAAAGACCGGGATCAAACGGACAACGTGACCGTTTGTTCTGATCAGCTCGGCGTTGACGACCGCACGGCTCGCCGCCGCATGGCAGCGCACGACGCCTACGAACAGCTCCCCGAAGAAGCGCAGGCCAAGGTCGACGCGGGCGAAGCCTCCCCGGCAAGCGAGCTGCGGAAGATCCGCCAGAAGAACATGCGCGAGGACGCGGCGAAGACCGCGGAACTGACCGGCCGCTACTCGGTGATCGGCGCCGATCCCCCATGGCGCTACGGAGCGACCACGGCCGGAGGCTCTATTGCCCCCTGCATGACACCAAGAATTGACTAATGGAAAGATATATACAACAGTACAACTCGGGAATTGATGGGGTATATATACTTCCTTCGGCGCTTGCAACTTGTTTGCGTAACTATATGCGTCGCGAGATTTTAAGCTTGCGCATTGCCGCCCTTGCGGTAGAAAAAAGTGCGCGTCTTCCACCTCGATCCGGCGCATTCGGGGTTCCCCGCCCCAGCCCCCCGCTGCGGGCGTAAAAAAAGCCGGCGTCCGTGCCGGCGAAGATCGAGGTAAGATATGCGTAAGATACCTCCTACAGGAAGTGGTTGCAAGCGGAACCTCACCGCCGATCCCTTCGACCGCGTCCTCGAGGCCCTCGGCCCTCGCGTGGTCTCGCGCAACAGCTCGAGCGCCGCGGCGCATTGCCCTGCGCACAACGACCGCCGCGCCTCGCTCTCCGTCTCCCGCGGTGACGACGGGCGGGGGCTCCTGCATTGTCATCGCGGCTGCGCGCTCGCCGACATCCTCGCCGCCCTCGGGTTGGAGCTCAGCGATTTGTTCCCGCCGAAGGAGACATCGCCGAAGCCGGCGGTCGTCGCGAAGTACGACTACCAGGATGAATCGGGCGAGCTGCTCTACCAGGTGCTCAGGTATCATCCCAAGGACTTCCGTCAGCGGCGCCCCGATGGTAACGGCGGCTGGGACTGGTCCGTCAAGGGCGTCCGGCGCGTTCCATACCGGCTCCCTCAACTGCTGTCGCTCCCGCCACTGAAGGGCATCGTGGTCGTCGAAGGCGAGAAGGATGTTGAGGCCCTCGAGGCGCTCGGCGTCGCCGCGACGACCAGCCCGGGCGGCGCCGAGAAGTGGTGCAAGCTCGATCCTTCCACGGTGAGGGCCACCTTCACGGGCCGCCGGGTCCTGATCATTCCGGACGCCGACGAGGCGGGCCGCAAGCATGCCCGCCAGGTTGCCGAGAACCTCGTCGGCATCGCCTGCGATGTCCGCGTTGTCGAGCTGCCCGGGCTCGCAGAGTGCGGCGACGCCTCGGATTGGATCTCCGCCGGCGGGACGCGCGCGCAGCTCGCCGAGCTGGCGCAAGCTGCGCCGGCGTTCACGGGCGAGCCGGAGCGGGCGGAGGAGGCCGAGGACGAAGGCCCTGCTTTCGCCATCGGCCGGAGGATGTCGGACGTCCAGCCCAAGGAGGTGAGTTGGCTCTGGCCGGGTCGCATTGCGCGCGGGAAGGTCACGCTCCTCGCCGGCGACCCTGGGCTCGGGAAGAGCCTCCTGTCTCTCGACATCGCGGCCCGCACATCGACGGGCGCGCCATGGCCGGATGGCGAGCCGGAGCGTCGGGAGCCGGCCGGCGTCGTCCTGGTCTCAGCCGAGGACGACCCCGCGGATACGATCCGCCCGAGGCTCGACGCGGCAGGCGCCGATGTCAGCCGCATCGTCACGCTCGAGGGCGTGCGGGAGCGCGACCGCGATACGGGGGAGGAGCGGCGCGCCTGGTGGAGCATCACCCGGCACCTCGCGGCTTTGCGCGAGCAGGTGAAGGCCGCCGGGAACTGCGGCCTCGTGCTGGTCGATCCTGTCGCGGCCTTCCTCGGCGGGGTGGACTCCCACGTGAACGCGGAGGTTCGCGGGGCTCTCGGCCCGCTCGGCGAACTTGCAGCCGAACTGCAAGTTGCGATCGTCGGCGTGCATCACTTGAACAAGTCGAGCTCGGGCTCGGCGCTGCATCGCGCGTCGGGCTCGCTCGCGTTCACGGCGCTTGCCAGGGCGGCTTGGCTTGTCGCCCGGGACCCCGAGGACAGCGCCGGCCGGCGGCGCTTGCTCCTGTCGTTGAAGAACAACCTCTGCGAGGACGTAGGGGGGCTCGCCTTCGGCCTCGAGGCCGCAGGGGCGACGGTCCGGATCGCTTGGGAGAGAGACCCCATCTGGACGAGCGCCGACGATGTCTTGGCGGCCGGCAGCGGCCGGGGGCGAGGGGCGGACTCCGCGGCGGCCGCCTGGCTCCGCGACGAGCTGGCGGACGGGCCGCGGGCCGCGAAGGACCTGGTCCGCGACGCCAGGGAGGCGGGCATCAGCGAAAAGCAGCTCCGCCAGGGCCGCGAGGATCTCGGCGTCCGGCCTGCCAAGAGCGGCTTCGGGGGCGGCTGGATCTGGTCTCTTCCGGGCTTCTCGGGAGGCGAAGATGACCCCGCCGGCGAAGGCGCCCCAAGATGCCCTCGAAAAAAGACCAGGGCGCCTTGGGCATCTTCGACGAATTCGGGGAGCTTTCCGGGGTTTTGCGCCATCGAAGATGCCGAAGATGCCCTAGACCCGTTTTTAGGGCATCTTCGGGCATCTTCGGGTGATGTTAGGGTAGAGCGGGGCACCGATCCTGGGGCTGACCCCCCCTCCGGTGGCCCCGCCTCGGGGCCCAGTCAGGCCGACCCCTGCCCACGCTGCGGGAAGGGCCTCCAGTCGATCCGGACCCCAAGCGGCTGGCACCCCCCGTATTGCCCGCGCTGCGGCTGGCCCGACCCGGGACCGGACGCCGGGGCCCCGCAGGAGCCGCGGCAGGAGGCCGCAGAATCCCCCAAGCCGCTCGAGGCCGGCGACGCCTACGAGCGGCTCCGGGCGATCGCCGAGGACGCCTCGGAGGACGTCGAGCGCTTCCGCGCGGAGGGCCAGGCCGCCGGGTGGTGGCCGACCGACCCCGAGCCCGGCGAGGAGGCGAGGCTATGAGCCCCGCCGGCATCCTCCTCCGCCTTGCCGCCGCCGGCGTCGCCGTCCGCCGCGACGGGCGGGATCTCGTTCTCGGAGGACCGGTCTCCTCCCTGCCAGCGGCCGTCCTCGCCGAGGCGCGCCGGCACAGGCTGGCGATCTTCCGGGCGCTCGCCGACCCCGGCCGGGCGGGCCGGGAGGTCTGGGCCGAGGCGCTGGCCGAGGTCGCTGGCCGCTGGAACGTCGCTTGGGCCGGAGCCGGCCCGAGCGACCCATGGCTGCCGGTCGACGAGGACCTCGATCTCCATGCGCGGGTCCGCGAGGCGCTCCGTAGCGGGGATCTCCGGGCCGCGCTCGAGGCCGCCGCCGCGTGGCGCCGCGAGTGGCTCGAGCTACTCGACGTCGAGGCTGCGCGTCTCGAGAAGGGGGCGCCATGATCCACGCCGCAGTTGTCTTACCCTCCGGGCGCCGCCTGCTCCGCGCCCTCTGGCGTCTCGCCTACCGCGCCGACGTCCGCCTCCGCCTCCGCCGCTGGCGCCGCCTCCATCGCCGGCTCGAGGACGTCGAGGCCGAGGCCGTCTACGCCCTCTGGCTCCGCGAGCGCCGCCCGCCGCTCTGGAAGCGGCTCGCCGGGCTTCGGCCGGGAGGCACGCTGTGATCCCGCAGCGCTTGCGCGAGCCCGCGCCGCCCTCGCTCGTCGACCTTCTCGAGCGCCCGGCCCTGCTCGAGGACCTCGACCTCGAGGCGATCCCCGAGCTTCTGGGCGCCCTCGAGGGCTTGAAGGCCAAGCTCCAGGTGCGTCTGGTCGAGCTTGCCGCCAGGGCGCGGCCGGCCGAGGCGCCGGACCGGCTGCTGAGCGTCGCCGAAGTCGCCGAGCGGCTCGCGGTCAGCGAAGACTGGCTCTACCGCAGCACGCGCAAGCTCCCGTTCGTGGTGCGGCTCTCGCCGCAGCAGCTTCGCTTCTCCGAGCGCGGTCTCGAGCGCTGGATTCGCCAGCGGCGAGGCTGAAAATGCCTTTGCATCGTTGGTGACAACGTGCTATCCTTCCTCGCAGGAGGTAAACCATGGACGACGCCAGGACGACAGTTAGACTTGATCGAGGTGTTCATCGGCGCCTGAAGATCCTCGCAGCAGAGCGCGAGACGACCTTCGGCGCGCTTCTTGACGAGGCGCTCCGGCAATACCTCGACGCCGAGGAGCGCCGGAGATCCCGGAGGGGAAGAAGGAGCACAACATGAGAGGCCAAGGCCGGGTCTTTCGGCGCGGGGAAATCTGGTGGTGCGCGTATTTCCGCAGGGGCAAGGAGTTTCGCGAGTCGAGCGGCTCGACGAAGGAAGCCGACGCCAAGCGGCTCTTGAAGAAACGGCTTGGCGAGATTCACGCCGGGAGCTTCATCGCGCCTGCGAAGGAACGTCTCACCGTCCCGGAGCTTCTCGAGGCCGTCGTGCTCGATTATGAAGTGAACGGCCGCAAGAACCTGCGCAACGTCCGGGCGCATATCAAGCGGCTCGAGGCCGCCTTCGGCTTCGACCGCGCCATCGATGTCACCGAGGAGCGCATCGAGCGCTACAAGCTCTCGAGGATCGAGGAAGGGGCCGCTCCCGCGACGGTCAACCGCGAGCTGGCGGTCCTGCGCCGCGGGTTCAGCCTCGCAGTCCAGCGCCGCCTTCTGAACCGTTCTCCGCGGTTCTCGCTTCTGAGGGAAGCGCCGCCGCGCCAGGGCTTCGTCGAGCGCGGAGACTTCGCGCGGCTCGCCGAAGCGCTTCCGGAGCCAATTCGAGACCTCGCGAGCTTCGCGTTTCTGTGCGGCTGGCGCAAGCGAGAGATCACAAGTTTGACTTGGGCCGAAGTCGATCTCGCCGAGCGCCTCGTCTGGCTCCGAAGCGAGCGCTCGAAGAACGGCCGCGGGCGCGTCCTGCCGCTCGAAGGCGAGCTGCTCGAGCTGATCGAGAAGCGCAAGCGCTTGCGGGTTGTGACGAAGCCTTCAGGAGAAACCTCCCTTTCGCCGCTTGTCTTCCATCGCGGAGATGGGAAACCGCTCGGCGACATCCGCAAGAGCTGGCGCAAGGCCTGCGAAGCCGCGGGGTTCTCCGGGCTGCTCTTCCACGATCTTCGTCGCTCGGCGGTCCGAAGCATGGTGCGCGGCGGAACGCCGGAGGCGACCGTGATGCGGATCAGCGGTCACCGAACGCGCGCGGTGTTCCTGCGCTATGACGTCGTCAGCGACCGCGATCTTCGCGATGCGGTCTTGCGAACACAAGCGTACCTCGCCGGCGAGCCGTCCGAGAGCAAGGTCCAGACGATGCCGAAGTCGTCCGAGGGCGCTTGAGTCTCTCTTTTTCTCGAGAACACGGACAAAAGACGGACAATTTCGCTCTCTCAGGCTCCGGGCAAAAAAGAAGGCCGGTCAGAAGTCTTTCTCTGATCGGCCTTTACTTGGTGCGCCCGCAGGGATTCGAACCCCGGACCCGCTGATTAAGAGTCAGCTGCTCTGCCGACTGAGCTACGGGCGCTCATGATGTCGCTGATGGGATCTCTGGCGCGAGGGGCGCGAGAAAGGGCACCATTAGAGCCGGCGCGCGTCCCGTGTCAAGGGCCAACGGCATCGACCCGCTGCCCGCGACTCACCGGCGCGCGGCGTGCTGCTGCCGCTTCTGCTTCCGGAGAGCCGCCGTCCGCGCGCTGCCCGCGACTCCTCCGGCGCGCGACGGCGCGCGGCCAGCTCAGTGAAGCCGCCGGCGGGCCTGCACGGCCCGCCGGCTCGCTCTTCGATGGCGCACCCGGCAGGGCTCGAACCTGCAGCCTATGGCTTCGAAGGCCACCACTCTATCCAGTTGAGCTACGGGTGCACAGAGAGACAGCGAGGCCGCCCCCGGGAGACGGCTCGCGGGGGGATTATAGCCCCGCGAGCGGGCCATGGGAAGGATCCGGTCAGCCGCTGGGGGCCCGCAGGCAGCGCCAGGCGGCCGGCTGGCATCGCGGCCCCGCCGAGGGGGAGCGCTCGCACCGCCCTCGGGGCTCGTGTTCGCTCGAGATCTCTCCCTCGCAATGCGCGCAAATACGATGCGGGTTGGGGATCAGGTCGCTCGCCGATTTTGCCGAAAAAGGGACAGAGGAGCTCCGGCCCATGAACGGAAACGCCAAACGCACCGAGTCGAACATGTCAGCGATCCCCATTCCGGCCGCGATCCTTCGGCCCGAGATCGAGGAGGCCGCCGAGACGATGAGCGGGCTCCTGCGCGAGCAGGCGAAGTACATCGGGCGCGTGGTCGGCCTGGTGCGCGACAGGCACCGGGCCCGCGGCGCGGGCGACCTCGCCGAGTGCCAGTCCTGTCTCGAGCTCGAGAAGGAGGCGATGCTCGATTTCGTCCTCGTCGAGCGCGAGCGCATCGCACTGCTCCGCCAGATCGGCCAGGAGCTGGGCCACCGGCGCCCGTCCTCGCTCCGGATCGCCGAGCTGATCTTCCATGTCTCTCCCGAGCTGCGCGACGAGCTCCTCGACGTGCGCGAGGAGCTCCGCGACCAGGCCGAGGAGCTCGAGCGGCTGCGGTCGCTCTCCTCACAGCTCGAGCACCACACGGTGGGGCGCGTCACCCTCTTCCTCTCCCCCGACGTCCCGAGCTCGAAGAGCAGCCAGTGGATCGAGCCCGGCGCCGCCTCGCCGCGGTCCCGCGATCTCCCCTCGGACCGCCGCCGCCGGCCCGC
>JAFGKN010000524.1 GCA_016928605.1 Planctomycetota bacterium
ATGTAGTGTTTCAGCAACCAGAACTTCTCGAGGAACTCCGCCCAGCCGCAGGACGGCGTGAAGCCGTGGCTCATCTCCTTCAGCACCATCCCGCCGGGCGTCACTCCTTCTCGAAGCTCGTTCCACAGCTCCGCCCACACCTTGGCCGCATCGTCGTTCACGGATGCCACTATGTAGCGGAAGTTCTTCAGAGCGCGATCCGGCGAGCGGTCGTTCGCGTTCAGAAGGCGGTGGACGGACTCATCCTCGGGCAGCTGCAGCGAGAATCGCGGGCTGTTCGGGAGTGGGAATCTCTGATCCATGGCGATTCGCTCCTTTGCTGTCTCGGTGGTGGCGCGCGTCTCCGCGGTCCCGGCCCGCTCTCGGCGTCCCGGGCCCGAGCGCCGCCGAGGAGGCTTCCGCCGCTCGCCGGTCTCGATGGAGTGCAAACGAGAGGCCACCGGTCCATGGGCTTCTTTGCGCCGGGGCCGAATGCGCGCAACCGTCTGCTGCAGAAGAGTTTCTGAAAACCACGCGACACCGCGCGCCGAGGCGCGCCCGGCGGCCGGTGGTGCCGGAGCAGCAGCGGGATGCGGAAGCGGCCCCCGGCGAGGCCGCAACAAGAGCGCTGCAAGAGACTTGCAGAGAGGCTCTCCCGCAGCAGCCCTCTGCTGCCAGCGAAGCACCGCCCGCGAGCGATCGCGACGGCTCATCGCTCGGCCTCCGGCTGGCCGAGCAGGGCCGTGGCCGCGGCGCCGACGCGGGGGCGGCGCCGCGCGTCGGCCGCGGGCCGGGGGAGCGCGCCGGAGCCGGCGCTCAGGCGGAACGCCCTCGGAGGAGCAGGCTGCAGAATCCACCGTCTCCCTCGGCGCGGTGCGGCAGCACCTGGCGCAGATCGATCTCCGCCAGGTCGGGGTGGCGGCCGACGAGAGCGGCGACCTGCTCCTCGTTCTCCTCGGGCTCGAGCGAGCAGGTCGAGTAGAGCAGCCTGCCTCCCGGGCTCAGGTGGCGGCAGGCCGCCTCGAGGAGGCCGCGCTGGAGCCCGGCGAGGGCATCGAGATCCGAGGGGCGGATCCTCCACCGTGCATCCGGCCGGCGCGCCAGGACGCCGGTGTTCGAGCAGGGCGCGTCGACGAGGACATGCGTGAACGACTCGCCGAGATCGATGGCGTCGGGGCTCTCCGGCAGCTTCACGAGCGTGAAGTTGCTCCCCAGCTTCTCGAGATTCTGGCGCACGAGCCCGAGCTTTTCGTCGCTCAGGTCCGCGGCCACCACGTGGCCGCCCGGACCGACGGCATCGAGGAGCTGCGCGGCCTTGCCGCCGGGCGCCGAGCAGAGGTCCAGCACCCGCGCTCCGCTCGGAGGCTTGAGCACCGCGCCGAGCTCCATCGCCGTCAGGTCCTGGACCTGGATGCGGCCCTCGATGAGCGCGCGGCAGGCCGAGAGGTCTCCCGTGCGCCCGAAGAGGATCGCGTCATCCCGCGGTCCGGCCTCCGCCTCGATTCCCTCGGCGCGGAGCTCCTCGAGCACAGCTTCCCGCGACAGCGCTTTCGAGGTCACGCGGGCCGTCACGTGGGGCGCGATGTTGTTTGCTTCCAGGAGCCGCCGGCACTCCTCCTCGCCGAATCTCGCGAGCCACCTCTCGACGAGCCATCGCGGATGCGAGTGGCGGAGAGCGAGGTGCTCGGCGAGGTCGAGCCGGCTGAGCGGCAGGAAGGGGCGCGAGAGATGGCAGTACCCGCGGCGGATCGGAAGGACCGAGGGATCCGTTATCTCGAGCGGCGGCTCGTCCGTCTTGCGCCGCATGTCGCCGGCGAGCGCGTGGAGCACGGCGTTGACGAACCCCGCATCGCGAGAGGCCACACCCTCGCATCCCTTGAGCCCCTCGACCGTCTGGTTCACCGCTGCGTGAGCCGGGATCCGCCTCAGGTAGATGAGCTGGTAGGCGCCGAGCCTCAGGGCCCAGCGGATCGGCGCTCTCTGGCGGCCCACCGCCAGCTTGATGTAGGCGCCGAGCAGGAGATCGAGCGTATTCTGGTGGCGCACCGTGCCGAAGACGATTTCCTGGAGGAGGTGGCGGTCCCGAGGCTCGAAGCCGCTCAGCCGCTCGGCGAGGAGCTCATCCACGAAGCGGCGGCTCTCCTCCGATCCGGCGAGGATCTCGAGCGCGGCGCTGCGGACGGTGGCCCGCCGCTGGAAGGACTCCGGCGAGGCGCGGCGGCCCGTCTCCCCTCCCGAGCCCTGTTGCCGCACGCCGCGGCCGCGACCCGGAGCGGCGCCCTGCTTCCGCGAGGCGCGGCGGCGCCCCTGCGCGGAGGCCTGCTGCCGCGAGCCTTGCTCGCGCGAGGCGCGGCGGCGCGGGCCTTTCCTCCTTCGCCCATCCGTCACGGGGAGTCTCCCTCGCTGCTTCGGGTGAACCGGTCCCCCACGCGCAGGCGCCGGCCGCAGAGGTAGGCCGCGGCATCCATCGACACCTTGCCGGCCCTCTGGATCTCGAGGATCCGCACGCTTCCATCGCCGCAGGCCACCTGGAAACCGCTCTTCGACACCTGCACGACCGTGCCCGGCTCGCCGGCCGCGGCGGCCACGTCTCCCACGGCGGCCTTCAGGATGCTCGTCCGCTCCGGCGGAGCCGGCAGGCGCGCGAGGTAGCTGTAAGCGACCGGCCAGGGGAGGAAGGCGCGCACCCGGCGGCAGAAGGTCTCTGGCTCGACGCTCCAGTCGATGAGCGCCATCTCCTTCTCGAGCTTGGGCGCCATCGTGGCGCGCGCTGAATCCTGCGGCGTCTCGGTGATCGAGGATCCCTCCAGGAGGGGCAGGGTCTCCTCGAGCAGCTCGGCGGCCCGCAGAGAGAGGCGCGCGTTCAGCTCTCCGGCCGTCTCCTCCTGGGCGATCTCCACCTCGACCTGCGCCACGATCGGCCCCGCGTCGAGCTGCCTCACGATGCGGAAGAGCGTCACGCCCGTCACGGCGTCGCCGGCGAGTATGGCGTGCGCCGCGGGTGCCGCGCCGCGGTGGCGCGGGAGCAGGCTCGCGTGGCCGTTGATCAGGTAGCCGAGCCGCGGCAGCTCGCGGA
>JAFGKN010000525.1 GCA_016928605.1 Planctomycetota bacterium
GGGGAACCGGAACCTCCTCCTGGGAACCGCGCTCGCGAGACTCGGCGACTGCTCACCTGCCATGATCGCTCCCTGCCTGCTATGAGGACGCCGGTGTCCAGCCGGAGGTCCTGGCCGCGCCCCACCCTCCGGCGAGCCGGCGGAGGATCGAGGGCCACGAGGCCGCCCGGCGGGCGGCGGAGCCCGCTCAGCTCACCGGCACGTACCCGAGACCTTCCACGATCTTCTGCCCCTCCGGGGAGAGGCACCAGTCGATGAACTCCTTCAAGATGCCCTTCGGCTCGCCGATGGTGTAGATGTAGAGAGCCCGCGTGATCGGGTACGCGCCGCTCCTGCCGTTCTCGATGGTGGGGGGGATGCCATCCTCGCCCTTTGTCTTCGCGACCTTGAGCATCTTCACCTCCTCGGTGGCGTACCCCATGCCGCTGTAGCCGATCGCTCCCTTTGTCTTGGCGACGAGGGCCACGACATCCTTCGATCCGCTCTGGTCGTAGCTGCCGCGCTTGTAGTCGCGCTGCTCGCCGAGCACCGCCTCCCGGAAGTAGGCGTACGTCCCAGAGCTATTCTGGCGGCTGACGCGGACGATCTCTCCGAGGTCGGTCGCCTCGGGGGAGAGCTGGGACCACTCCACGGTCTTCCCGCCGGCCCCGTAGATCTCGGCCAGCTCCTCGATGGCGATGGACTCCATCGGATTGTCCTTGTGGACGTAGACGGCGAGGGCATCGTAGCCGACCGTGATCTCCTTGGCATCGACGCCGAACTTGGCCTTGATCCGCTCGAACTCCTTCGGCTTCATCTCGCGGCTGGCGCTGGCCATGTCGCAGGTGCCGTCGATGAGGCTGGCGATGCCCACGCCCGAGCCGCCGCCCAGGACCTGGACGTTGACCCCCGTCTTCGCGTGGTATTTCTCCGCCCAGGCCTGCATGAGGTTGACCATGGTGTCGGAGCCCGCGCCCAGGAGCCCCTCCTTGCTCTTGCGGCCGCAGCCGGCAAGCGCGGCGCAGGCGATCGCGGTCAGCAGCGCCGCCGAAGTCAGCTTCGAAGTCATGACATCTCCCTCCTTCTTGTCGGCTTCAGAAAACTTTCACAAAGGCCGCCTGGCGGATGCGGCAAGTGCCGAAACGACCGAGGATTTTAGTGGTGGGGGCTCGAAATGACCCGTCAACTTTGTGTAAATAAATTGTGAACGAAGTGTTAAGAGGAGCCCTGCAGGAGCGCTTCGCCCGGAAGTCCACTCAGCGACGAATTCCCCGGAGGAGATTCATGTCCTCGATTCTCGCCCTCGCCTGTCTTCTCGCCGGTATCTCGCCGCTCGAGCCGGCCGGACCGCAGCCCGTGGCGCTTCCGCGTCCGGGAGCGCTCGACATGTCGCTCGGGGGCGCGCTCTGGGCGCGCCGCTCGACGCGCAGCTTCGATGAGAAGCGTCCCGTGAGCCGCGAGCAGCTCGCCGCGCTGCTCTGGGCGATGGCTGGAGTCAACCGGCCGGACCCGGCGGACGTCCGTGGCGGACATCGCACGGCGCCTTCCGCCTTCGGCGCCTGCGCGGTGGAGGTCTGGCTGACGTCCGCGGAGGGGACCTTCCGCTACGACGCTGCGCGCCACGCCCTGGTGCCGCACGCCTCGCGCGCCCGCGACGATCTCCGCTCGCAGCTCACGGGCTCCGACTGGGCGCGCAAGGCACCGGTGCTCATCGCGCTCGTCGTCCGGCGGGAGCTCTATCCCGAGCGCGTGAGCGCCGAGGAGCAGATCCGCTACGCGCACGCCGACGCCGCCGCCATCGGGCAGAACCTCTACCTCGCCTGCGCTGTCCTCGGCCTCGGCACGGTGCTCACCGACAGCGCCCCGGCCGAGGCGGACGAGGCGCTGGGGCTGACCGACGCCCAGGACATCGTCTTCGTGATGCCGCTGGGCCATCCCGCGCCGGCGGCGAGCGGGAGCTGACGGCGAGCGCTTCCCGTTTTTCCGCAAGCCGGATGAGGCCGCGCTGACTCGAGCCCTCCCGGGAACGAGAGCAGCTCTCCGGGCGCGGTGGGGGAGAGCGCTCGTCCTGCGGCGCGGTGCTCGGCTGCACCCGGTGCGGAGCATCAGCCTGCGCAGAGATGCTCGACGAGGATCTTGATGCCGATGCCGATCAGGATGGCTCCTCCCGCTATCTCCGCGCTCTTGCCGAAGAGACTGCCGAGCCTCCGGCCGAGGAGCATGCCGGCGAGCGTCATCGCGGCCGCCACCAGGCCGATGACCACGACAGGAAGGAGGATCGAGACGCCGAGCAGCGAGAAGGTGAAGCCGACCGCGAGGGCGTCGATGCTCGTGGCCACTGAAAGTCCCACGAGCGTCAGACCGCGCGTCGGATCGCTGGGAGGCCTCTCGCGCTCGCCGGCTCGAGCCGCGTTCCAGATGGCGCGCGCTCCGATGCCGAGGAGGATCCCGAACGCGACCCAGTGGTCCCAGGCGCGGATCGACGCCTCGAAGGACCGGCCTGCCGCCCAGCCGATGGCCGGCATGATCGCCTGGAAGAGGCCGAAGTGGAACGCGAGCCGGAAGAGGTGCCGCGGCGTGATGCTCTCGAGCGTCACGCTCGCCATCACCGCGACGGCGAAGGCATCCATCGACAGCGCCAGGGCGATGGCGATGAGGCTGGTGGTGTCGAGCATGGGGCATCGAACATACGCCCGGCGCAGGGCGATCTCAACAGCGACGGATGGCCTTTCTCCAGCGCCGAGCCGAACAGCGGCGCGGCGCCGGCGGAGCCTTCAGCCGGGGAGCCTTTCCGGTCGAAGGGATGAGCATGAGATCCGCCGCGACCTCGGGATTATCGCTCGTCCTCGCGGCCTGGGCGGCGAGCTGCGCAGCTCCCTCGCGAAGCGATCCCGTGATCCTGTCGACGCACCTGGGCCCGCGCATCCGGGATCTCTGGGAGCGCTGCGGAGGATACGAGACCTGGCTGCGCTATGCGGGCGTCGTCCTCGACTACGAGGTCGAGTTCGAGGACGGAGCGCTCCACCGGGAGCGGCTCGCCGCATCTCTCTCCGACCCGACGCGGGTATGGCGCCTGGCGCCGGACGGAGGGGCTCCCTCGGAGATCGTCCTCGCAGGCGCGGAAGCCGTGGGGGGGCCGGCCCCGCGGCCGGTGGCGGCATCGGTTCCCATCGAGGATCGCGCCTCCTGCGATGCGCTGCGCATCGACTTCGCGCGGCTCTCTCTCTGCCACCTCCTGCAGATCCCCTTCGGCCTCGCGAGCCCCTTCTGGCGCCTGCGAAGCACGACCTCGCCCGGCGGCATCGAGAGCCCTGTGGCCGGAGAGATCCAGCTCGAGCCGCGAAGCCGCCCGCTGCTCATCGGGCCGTACCTGCTGCCGGCGGAGCGCGCTGCGAGAGCGACCGGCGAAGCCCGCCCGCCGATCGAGAGCATCATCTACGCGTCCTGTCATCCGGCGTTTCCCGAGCGGGTCATCGAGGTGAAGCTCGGCGGCTACCGGAGCATCCAGGGTCTTGTGGTGCCGACGCGGATGGAGCACCACCAGCGGTATCCCGCTGCGCTGCGGGAGCCTCCCGATCCCCTGGCGTGGGAGGAGCCCGCCGAGCCGCTTCCCAGACCGCCGCTCTTCAGCGAGCGCCTCGAGGGCATGCGCTTCTTGAGCCGCGACGAGCTCGACCGGCTGACCGGTCCCGAGGAGGCCGGCGAGCACTAAGTTCGAGTTTGGCACTTTTTCAGCGAGGCTGGGAGGACCAGGATCGTCGAGATCAAGAAGCGACGACGACGCGATACAACGGA
>JAFGKN010000070.1 GCA_016928605.1 Planctomycetota bacterium
CCCTCGTGCTCGAGGACCTTGCCCAGGAAGAGCTCGATCTGCCAGAGGAGCTCTCCGTACGGCACCTTTCTCGCGATGTGCTCGGCGTACCGGAACCGCTCCTCACCGCGCTGGAGCGAGTCCTCCGCGATCAAGGTCTCCAGCACTCCCATGGAGAAGTAGTAGCGGCATTTCATGTAATTGAGGTTGAGCTTCTTGGCCAGATAGAACCCTTCCTCGAGGAAGAGATAGGTCTCCTCGAAGCGCCCCTGCTTCATGCAGAGGTCGCCTTGCTCGAGGTAGAGCGCCGCGAGATCGCGCTCGCTTCCTTCTCCCAGGAAGATCTCCGCGGCCTTGGTGAACGACCTCTCGGCGGAGGCGTGGCGGCCCTCCGCCGAGAGGAGCATGCCGTCGAAGCAGCGCGCGCGCCCCTCGCAGATCGGCATGCCCACGGCCTCGGCCAGCTCCAGCAGAGCGACGATCGACCGCCGAGCCTCGCTCTTGCGCCGGAACCTGCACTGCAGCAGCGCCTTCTTGGCGACCAGAGGAGCGGAGGCGATCCGGTCCTCGCGGCGTCCCTCCGAGACCGTCGCCTTGGCGATCAGATCGAACGCCTCGGTGTAGTCGCCCCTTTCGATGGCCAGCTCCACGCGGTGCTCGAGGATCTTGAGGTTGATGTTGGAGAGGATCCGCCCGGCCGTCGCATCGACATCCTTCAGATGGCTCTCCGCTCCGGCGACGTCGCCTGAGTCGAGACAGAGCCCGGCATACGAGAGCTTGGCTCTCGCGCCGGCCTCGACCGCTCCCAGCACATCGGAGCGGCGCATCGCCTCTCCCAGGCAGCCCTTGGCCGCATCGTACTCGCCGAGCAGGCGGTGAGCCTCCCCCAGGTCGCACAGCACCTCGATCGACATGGGCACGTTGCCCGTCTTCCAGTAGAGGCGGTTCGCCTGCAGCAGGGCAGGCCGCGCCAGGTGCGGCCGCCCCAGCCCGAGATGCAGGCGCGCGACCTCCAGCAGGGCATCCGCCTGCCGATCGCCCGCACCCAGTTTCTGAGCCACCTCGGCGGCCAGCTCGAACTGCCGCAGCGCGTTCTTGTACTTCCCCTTGAGCTTGTAGTACTGCGCCAGGCAGTAGAGGCTGTGGTCCGGCCGATCGTTGTTGCGGAGGCCGTCGAGGATCCTCAGGGCCTTCTGGCAGTGGTCGATGGCGCGGTCGACGTTCTCGAGCCGGTAGTGGTTCTTCGCCGCGACCATGTGGAGCTGACTTTGAAGCTCGCTCTCGCTCGACTCGCCGCCGATGTCGAGAAAGCGGTCGCAGCAGCGGAGGCTCTCGACCAGGTTGCCCTTGCTCTCGTGAAGCTCCGCGCAGGTCAGGAGGAGATCCGCCAGCTCCCTGTCGCCTCCCGCGCCGCTCTCCTGGATCTCGACCATCTGGTTCGCGTAGATCGCCGCCCTCTCGAAGCGCCCCAGCTTCCCATGGACCCGCGCCATCAGATTGAGGAGCCTGCTTCGCTCGGCGCCATCAGCCTCGGCCGCGCTCTTCAGCAGAGGATCGAGAGTCTCGACGACGTTCTCGTAGTCCCCGATCTCGAAAAGGAGCTCCGCGATCTCGCGTCTCAGCGCGTCGGCCTCGCGCGCATCCCGCTCCCCGAGCAGTCCCAGGATCTGCCGGTAGACCTCGACCGCCAGCAGCGGTTTGAGGTCGCTCCGGTAGGCCTTCGCCGCCTCGCAGCCGTAGAGCTTTCCCTTCTCGAGGTCCCTCGCCTTGAGGAAGTGAAGGGCCAGCTTGGCCGGATCCTTCACGCCTTTCTTCTCGAAGTAGTCCTCGCAGAGCGTGCCGGCCCGCTGGTGCTCCCTGGCCCGCAAGGACTCCGGCACCAGATTGTAGAGTATGTCGCGCGCGCTCGAGTGGACGAACGAGAAGACGAGCCGCGGGTCGCCCTCGATCTTCTCCTGGATCAGCCTCGCCTTCTTCAGCACGCTCGCGCACTCGAGCGACTCCTCCGCGGGCATGCCGGCCATCCGCGCCGCCAGCTCGAGCTCGGTCTCCTCGCCGAGGTAGGCGAAGGCCATCGCGAGGCGCATGACATTCGCGGGCAGATCGTTGATCCGCTGGATCAGCTCCAGGCGCGCGCGCCCCGGGATCTGCTGCGTCTCGTAGTCGCCGTCGAGCAGCCACCCCATGGACGAGCGGCGCAGGACGCGCTTTCTCAGGAAGAACCGGAGAATGTCGAGGATGATCTCGCCGTTGCCATCGCTCTCCTCGTACACCCGCCGCAGGAACTTCTCGGGGAACTCGCTGCCGGCGAAGATTCCCTTGATGAGGTTCGTCACGCCTTCGGCATCGAGCCGTTCAAGCTTGACCTCGCAGACCCCGTGCCGGAAGAAGCTCTTCTGGTAGAGCCCCTGGAAGAGCGTCCCCTCGGTATCGGCCTGGTCGGGAATCGAGGCGGTGATCAAGATGCGCGAACCCACCACCGCGTCCGAGTAGAGCGTCCCCACGAGGCACTTCACCATCCGGATGACGTCGTCCCGGGCCTTGTGGAGATCATGGAGATGGATCACGAGAGGACTCTTCCGGCTCGCCAGGAGGAGCCCCCCCGCCAGGTCCTTGATGGATAGGGATCCCTTGCGGCCGCCGGAGGATCCTCGCTTTCCCTGCTCGAGACCACCGGGCGCTCCGAGGCCCTTCTCCCGGGGGCCGATGGACCCGTCGCGCCCTCCGTCCGTCGCGCATCCTGAGGTTCCGCGGCCCTTCTTCCTGCCCAGCGCCTCGCCGACCATCGCCGCCAGCGCCAGCTTGCTCTTGATCTCCCTGCTGCCGGCGTAGATCGCGATCTCCCGGAGGAGGCTCCGCCAGTCGCGGCCGCCCGCGCCTCCGCACTCCACCTCGAGGAAGCTGACGCCCTGGGTCTGCACGAGATGCTTGAGAGTCTCCGCGATCCGCCGCTTGCCGAGCCCGCGCTCCCCCCGCACGATCACCATCCTCCCGCGCGGCACGGTCGACAGCGCATCGGCTCCCTGCCTCGAGGATGTCCGCGGATCCCGGATCGGCCTGGAGCCGGCGTCGTAGTCCACCCCCAGAGGCTCCGTCCTGGTCGAGACGCTCACCACGCCGTGGAGCCTCTCGATGACCTCCTCGCGCCCAGAGGTCCTGCCGCTTCCCAGCCAGCTTTCCATCGTCTGCTCGGTCTCGAGCGGGAAGTCCGTGCCGAGCTGCCGGTTGATCTCCTCCACGACTTCCAGCGCCGTCTGGAACCGCCGGGCGGGCTTCTTCTCCATCAGGCAGAGGATGATCTCGCTGAACTGCCGCGGGATGTAGGAGGCGATCTCGTGCGGCGGAACCGGCTTCGTCTCGAGGTGCCCCTTGAAGAGCTCGAGATTGCTCCTCCCGACGAACGGGAGCCTTCTCGCCGCGAGCTGGTACAGAACCACTCCCAGCGAGTAGAGGTCCGTCCGCCGATCCACCTGGGCGGCGAGGATCGTCTCGGGGGCGATGTAATAGGTGGTGCCCATGATCTTCTTGCCCCCGAACTTCTTCTCCTCCTTCGCGAGTCCGAAGTCGATGACCTTCGGGCAGTAGATGGGTTCACCCTCCCCTCCCTCGGGCTGATCGATCTGGATGAGGATGTTCTCGGGCTTCAGATCGAGATGCACGAGGCCCCGGCAGTGGACGAACTCGAGACCCCGCAGGACCCCCACCGCGATCTCGAGGAACTTGTGGAAGCCTTCCTCGCCTGTGAGGTCGAAGCTCGCGGCCAGCTTGTGCCAGTCCGGCCCCTCCACGAACTCGGAGGTGAAGAAGACGTCCCTGGACTTCCACTCGAACCCGAAGTCGTAGACGCGGGCCACGTTCGGATGGTCCAGGGCCGCCAGCGAGAGAAACTCGTTGCGGAGCGAAGCCAGCGTCTTCTCGTCCAGCTTGTCGCTCCGCACCCGCTTCAGGGCCACGAGCCGCCGGCCGCGCTTCACGTCCTCGGCGAGGAAGACCGTTCCCATCCCGCCCCGGCCCAGCTTCCTGACGATGCGGTAGCGCGCGTTGACCACGCCGAGATCCTGCTCGGCCTTCTCGCTCTCCTTCTCCTCTGTGTTCACGGCGCCCTTCGCATGCTGGTACGGATCGAGTGGCGCTGCGCTCCCTCGGCAGCGAGTCCATCCAAGGATGCGGCATCCCCGGACAACTGGCCACGCGCACTCTCCCCTGCGCCGTCCTGTTCCGGAAATCCGCAGCCGTCACTTGCCGAGGGCGAGGCCTTTGCTCCCCTCCTGGATCCAGTGCAGCAGATCCTTCAGCGTCTTCAGCAGCCAGCCCCCCTTCTGCCTCTTGTTGAGCGCCTGGAGCTCCATCGCCGCCCTCTCGATGCCGATCCTCTCGGCCACCATGTCCCGATAAATCTGGTTGGCGGTCTTGCGCCTCCGGATGGCGTCTCCCGCATCGAGCACGCTCTCCACCGCGCCGCAGGCCTTCTCGATCCAGCCCCACCACCAGGCGTTTCCCTTCGTCTCCTCGCCGCCGAGCTGCTTCAAGACATCTTCCATCCTCGACTCGAAGCTCTTCTCGAGCCGGCGGAGATCCTCCTGGAGGCTCCCCCTCTGGGCCAACGGCGAGCTGCGCACGATCTCGAGGGTGCACTTGAAATGCTCCTCGCAGAGGAGGCCGTACTCCTTGAACCCGGCGAGCTCCTTGAGCCCGCTCTCGACGTCCCGGTCGTTGAGGGCCCGCAGCAGGTCGCAGGCCTGCTTGCACCGCTCCCAGGCCTGCCAGCAGTAGACGAAGCCGAGGCCAGGGCCCTTGATGTTCTGCATGCCCATGATCCGGCAGCGGAGGCCGGGGGGACAGGCGCGGCAGACGGCATCGGCGACCTTGTCGCCGCTGGCGTAGTAGTCCTCCACCACCACGATCTTCCACTCGAAGAAGGACCAGAGCAGCTCGCGGAGCTCTCCATCCAGGATCTCGGGCGAGGAGCTGGAGCGGACCTTCTCCTCGAACTC
>JAFGKN010000526.1 GCA_016928605.1 Planctomycetota bacterium
AGGAGGCAAGAGCCCTTGGTGTCGGCCCCGGAGCCGCGGTCCTTCAGCGCTCCGGCCTCGCGGGCCGGCTCGATCACCTCGACCTCGTCGGGCGCCGGGCCATCGGCTCGGGTGCCGCAGGAGAAGGGCTCGACGTCCTCGGGCGAGTAGACGACGTGGCTCTCCCTCGAGCCCGCGCCATCGAGAAGCCGCAGCGGCCGCACGATCCAGGCGGAGCCTTCCGCCTCCACGACGTGCGCCGAGAGCCCCTGCGGGAGGAGCGATGCCGCGACCCGACTTCCGGGGGATCCCTCGACGACGCCGCGGTAGGTGCGGGGCACCGGCGGCTCGGCCTCCCGGATCTCTCCATCCGCGCCCTGCACGAGCAGCCGGAAGCCGGCGCCCCGCACAAAGTGACGCTCCAGGCGGATCGTGCTCGGCCGGCCGCCGAGCTCCACCTCCACGCGGAACGCAGCGGGCGGCACCTGTGCCTCCTCCGGCAGCCGCAGCTCGCAGAGCGAGCTGCGCTCGACGCCGAGCCGGTCCCGGACGAGCGCCTGGAGCCGCTCCGCATCGGCAGCCGGCAGATCACCGGCGGCGAGGCCGGCAAGGAAACACAGGAGCGGCAGAAAGCCGCCCCGGAGGAAACGTCCCATCGAGGTCTTCTCCATCTGGCGCGACGTGGATCGGAGGCGGTGAGCAACGGCTCGCCGGCGATGCGCTCGCCGGCGGGCAGGGCTTTCCATCCTATCACTCCGCCTTCCCGAAGTCCGGGATCTTCATCTGCCGCCCTCCCTCCCGCGAGGAGCGGTGCGCCACGATGCCCGGCGCGGTGAAAGCCACCGCCTCGTACACATCGATCGCCGGCCGCCGGCCGCTCACGAGGGCGTCGATGAACTCGTGCGTCAGGAAGGTGTGCGAGCCGCCGTGGCCGCTGGGCCGCCGCAGCGGCTCGGGCAGCTCGGTCTGCCAGTAGCTCGGCGTCTCGAACCGCTCCGGCGGCTTTCCCCGCTCGTGGACCATGGCCGGCCGGCCGAGGGCGTCCGGCGTGAAGAAGCTCATGCGGTCTCCGTACCACTGGGCGCGCTCGCATCCGCCCGCGGCCACCTTCCAGTAGACGTGGACCCTCAGCGCGTGGCCGCGGTCCGTCTTGAAAAGCGCCGTCTCGCTCCAGAACGGATTGCCGTAGGCATTCTCCTCGAGGACCTCGTCGCCGTCGCCCCAGCCGAGGCTCATCACATCGGTCAGCCTCTCCCCCGTCACGCCCGTCAGGAATGCCGTGCAGTGCGTCGGGTAGAGCATCGGCGGAAGTCCGTGGCGCCAGGTCCTCTTACCGCCGCGCTGGCCGCCCTCCCAGTAGAGAGACTCGAGGCCGTCGTGATGGTACTCCGCCTCCGTCGAGAAGATCTCGCCGAACTTCCCCTCCTTGAACCAGCGCCGGGCGGTGATCGTCTCCTGGTGGTAGTAGCTCGTCTCGGCCATCATGTACGTCAGGCCCGTCTCGCGCGCGGCATCGACGAGCTGCTCGCACTCCTCGAGGCTCATCGCGGCAGGAACGGCCGAGATGCAGTGCTTGCCGGCGCGGAGCACCTCGACCGCGTGGCGCACGTGATCCGGCGCCGGAGTGAAGAGCGCCACGGCGTCGACGTCGCGATCCTTGAGCAGCTCGGTGAGCGAGGGATAGGCGAGATCGCATCCGAACGTCTCGCGGAGTCTCTGGCGCCGGTCCTCTCGCAGATCGCTGACAGCGTGGACCGTGGAGTGCGGATGGAGATGCCAGAAGAAGCTGCAGCCGAAGCCGCCCCCCACCACGCCCATGCGCACCTTCTCGAGCCGCCGGCCGGGGAGAGGGCCGGCGAGCGCCGCCGGCGCTCCGCAGAGGGCGCCCGCGATGCCCGCCGACCGCCCGCAGCGTCCGAGAAAGTCGCGCCGAGTCAACTCCGCTCGCTTCATGGTCCTAGCTCCTCGATCATCTCTGTGGTTTCCTCGGACCCGCCGGCGCTTTCAGTGCGCTCGGCGCCGGGCTCGAGCCCGGGTGGCTTCTCCGCGGCGCGCCCGCTCGCGGAGAGGCGGCCCGCCGCACGGGCGCCGGGGCGCATTGTAGCAGAATCCCCCGGCTGTTCCTGTTGGACCCCGCGATCCCTTCCTCGCGCCGCGCGCTGCCCCCTCCAGCGCCCGCTGCCGGCCGCTCGCGCGCACGAGGAGACGGCGAGCCCTCCGGTGCTCGAGGTCGACCGCCGCGGCCACCTGGCACGATAGTTCCCTCGGAGCCTCAGCCAGCGCAGCTCGCCGCGCGCGATGTCGCGCGCCGGCGCTTGACCTCATCCGATCGCTGGCAGTCGAGAGCGTCACAAATGCAGCCGAGAACGGAAGGTAGCCTTGCGAGAGAGATGCCGGCGGCAGCCGCCGGCCGCTCGCGCGCCCTGTCGGCGCATCCCCGCGAGTCCCTTTCCGGAACGCTCGTGTCCATGACCTTGGCAGGGCCTGGAAGTCGCGCGCTCCGCGGTTTGTTGCGGATCTCTGGCGATGTTATAAGTCTTCAGGCAGTTGTCTCAGAGAGCGAGCGGGCGGTGGTCTCCGAATCCCTGAGCGGATCGAGAGTGGCGATGGACCGTAGGAACATCTCGAGCAGCAGGACGCAGCGCCGGTTCGGGGCGCCGGCGCGAGCGCGGGCAGGCTTCACCCTGCTCGAGTTCGTGCTCGCGATCAGCGTGCTCAGCATCCTCGCGGCGGGGACCGTCTCCGTGCTCTCCGGCGTTCAGGAGGCCTTCATCGAGAACCAGATCCTCTGCCAGCTCCGCCTGCGCGCGCAGAACGCCATGGAGCGCATCACCGCGCTGGCCAGCCTGGCGGTGACCGACGATCCGGAGTTCTCGCCCCTGAAGGACTCGAGCGGCGTCGCATCGCACGCCCTGCGCTTCCAGTTGCTCACCGGCGTCGATGCCTCCGGCCTGCCGATCTACGACACCGCCCTGAAGGTCTACATCCACGGTCCCGACAACTCGACCGAGCCCTGCGCGGGCATCATCATCGGCCGAGGACCGACGCTGACAGACGTCTACAACACCGGCAAAGGGCTCGACAACGTCCTCGGTACCATCGACGACAACACGAGCAGCGGGTTCACTGCCGGAGTCCCCGCCGTCGAGCTCCTGATCACCAGCCAGTTCGCTCCGCAGAGCGGCGCGATGTTCACCGTCGACGTGTCGCCGGCCCCGATCGGAAGGCTGCTCACCTTCACCATCCGGCTGAACGCCAGGGACCGGGAGGGCAACGTCGTCCTGCCCCAGGACTTCGTCATGTCGGAGAGGGTGGCGCTGCGCCAGTGAAGCGGGAAGGCAATCGATGAGGAGTCACCGAAGCATCTGGACGACGACTCGAGAGAGCGAGGCCTGCCGCGAGAACGGGCTGAGCCTGGTCGAGGTGGCCATGGCCGTCACTCTCTTCGCGCTGATCTCCGTCTCGGTGAGCATGACCCTCGCCAAGGGGATCCAGCACCGCCAGCAGTCGTTCCAGAGGTACCAGGCGATGAGCGCGCTGCGCGATCTCCTCGCCGAGGTCCAGGAGACCGCCAACCAGCCTCAGGACCTGACCCTCCAGCAGGGGATCGGCGCCATCTACGCCAGGTACCACGGCCAGGCGGTGGCCGTTCCCGAGATTCCCGGCGGGCAGATCTCCGTGACCTGCCACGGCGACGAGACGGCCGTTCCGGCCGTCCTCGGCGGCCCCCAGGACCTGAACTTCGACGGGGACGCCCTCGACAACCTGGCGAACCAGTCCAACGGCACCGATCTGAAGCTGGTGCCCATGACCTTGACGGTCCAGTTCGGGGAAGGAGTCGAAGCACAGTCCCTCACCGTGCACCGCCTCGTCTGCCAGACGTCCGACTGACGGTTGACGGCGCGGAAGCACGGAGGGGAGTTTTTCACCCAGGCGGCGGCATCCAGAGAAAGGGACCAAGACGATGCGTCGAGAAAGAGAGCGAAGAGAGCTCGGGACCGCGATGATCCTCGTCGTGATCCTGGGCATCGCCCTGATGGTGCTCGCGGCCGTCAGCCTGCAGATGACCCTCGCCCACAGCCTGCAGGACCGCGTCCAGCGCGAGGACTTCCTCGCGCGGCAGATCGCCGAGTCGGCGATGGCGCAGGCGCTGGGCCGGTTCCGGGAGGGCGGCATCTCGCTGCCGGCCTCGGGAGCCGGCAGCACGGCCGAGTGGGTCGACTTCTCCGAAGGAGCGTTCTTCTACGACACGACCGCCGACTCCACGGGCACGCTGACGACGATCCGCGCCTGGGGACGCGTCGCCGTCACGGACAACCCCGCCGCGCCCGTGTCGACAGCCGCGCCCGACGACGTCTCCTGGGACGGCAGCGGCTGGCTCGTGCGCGGCCTCGAGGTGACGGTCCAGAGCTCGACCTACCTGCCGCAGTCGCCCTTCTACTTCGGCAACGGAGGGATCGAGAAGCCGCTGGGGGGCTTCCAGTGGGCGTCCGGCGTCGATCCGGCCGACGAGAGCACCTGGGTCCCCGTGGCGAGCTCGCCGAGCTCTTACCAGGCGAGCTGGGTGCCGCTCCAGGTGAGCGCCCTCGACCACCCGGTCGACTACATCCAGAACGGCGGCTCGCCGCTCCCCGTTTCGGCCAGCCCGCATCCCTACAGCATCTTCACCGCCCAGAACACAGTCGGCCAGTTCAGCACCGAGGCCTGGTTCCTGAGCTCGGCGGGCTCGGCGTCCGATCCGACCATCAATGTCACGCCGCCTCCCCATGCGGCGTGTTACGACAACAGCGACAAGAAAGCGGCCGCGTATCCCTACCCCATCGACTCCTCTGCGCCGGACGTGCAGTCGTTCCTCACGAACCTCTGGCACCGGCACAAGGACGATCCGAGCGCGGTCAAGCTGACCGGAGGCAGCCATGCCGGCCAGTACGGCGACCTGACCGCCCCCGGCATCGCCTTCGTCACCGGCCAGCTCACCGTGCCTCCGGGGCAGTTCTTCAAAGGAGCCGGTATCCTCGCCATCCGCGACGACTACGACCCGGATGTCGACAGCAACAACACCCCCTCCCTCAAGGCATCCCTCGATGTCCAGGGAACCCTGGAGTGGACGGGGCTCGTGATCGTCGCCGGCTGGGCTCCGACCGTCCAGGTCGCGACCGGAGGCGATGTCACGATCGTCGGCGGCCTCCTCGCGGAGGACAGCGTCCAGTCCGGCGGCGAGGTGAGCCTCGACTCGGCGACGGTCACGATCATCGTCAACGACGACATGAGACTCCTCTACTCGAGCGGAGTCTTCGAGCCGGGCGGGCTCATCTTCCCGCTCATGCCGGTCGTGAGCAACAAGGTGATCGGGGTCCGGGAGCTGTGAGATCGATCGACAGAGAGCAGGAGAGGGCCGTGAGCAGTCGAGATCGCAAGCGAGACGAGGCACGGCAGGCGCCGTGCGCCGCGGCCGTCGCGGGGCGGCTCCGCTCTCTCTCCACCGCGATCCTCGCGCTCTCGGCGAGCGCGCTGCTGCTCGCCCAGAGCGACGAC
>JAFGKN010000071.1 GCA_016928605.1 Planctomycetota bacterium
GGACCTCTCCGCCGGCCAGCCGCAAGCCCGCCGGAGGCGAGCGCCATCTGCATTCGCCGCTCGACATGGAGGCCCATTGTGGGCCCGTGTCCGCCTCGCATCCATACTCCTCTCCGGCCCGGGCGCTGGAAAAGGAGGCGGGACCTGCCGGCGGAGCTTGCGGTCGGACCCGCGAGACGCTATCTCTGGTGCTGGTCGGCCTTCCCGCCGAGGGAGCAGGCCGGCCTGACAGAGAGCCCGCGAGGAAAGACTCGAGGAGATCGACGATGACCCTGACGATGGTGACGCGCGCCGCCGCCGCGATCTTGACCGCCTGCGCCCCCCTCACCGGCCCCACGGCCCACCTCGGCGCCGAGGAGCAGGCCGGCTCCGCCTCCTCGCGCATCCGCTTCGAGCAGAGCGACGAGAAAGGCCGGATGAGGGTCCTCATCGACGGCCGCGAGGCCATCGTCTACCAGTATGGAAGCGAGGAGGACCTCGTCCACTACTGGCCGGTGCGGAGCCCGTCCGGCGAGTCGATGACCGTCCAGCACCCCACGGCCGAGGAGCAGTATCCCCATCACCGATCCTTCTGGTTCGGGGATACCGTACAGCTCGAGGGGCACCGCAGGGCGAGCTTCTACAGCGCCTACACCAGCCGCAAGCAGGGGCAGGAGCGGCCTGGATATCCCGACCGCGTCCGGCACGTCGAGTTCCTCTCGCGGAGCGCGGAGGGCGCCGCGGCTCGCCTCGAGTGCGCGCTCCTCTGGGAGATGGACTTCGAGACGCCGGTGCTCGACGAGAAGCGGGAGCAGCGGTTCGTCGCGCTCGGCGGGGGCGAGTACTTCATCGACATCACCTTCACGCTGACCGCGAGCTACGGAGATGTCGCCTTCGTCAGCGACGCCGTCCATTACGCGTGGCCGTACGTCCGCATGAACCGCCGGTTCAACGTCGAGGCGGGCGGCACGATCACCGACTCCGAGGGCCGCCGGAACCAGAAGGAGACGAACGGCAACGAGTCGCTCTGGGTTGACTACTCGACGCCCAGAGAGGGCGTGACCGAGGGCCTCGCGATCTTCAGCCACAGCGACAATCCCCGGCCGCACCAGTGGCTCACGCGGGACTACGGATGCTTCGGCCCCCGGCGCGAGGCGGCCCGCAGCGGAAAGCCCTTCGTGCTCGAGAAGGGGCAGAGCCTGAAGCAGCGCGTCGGCATCCTCGTCCACCGCGGGGACGTCAAGGCCGGCCGCGTCGCCGAGAGGTGCGAGGAGTACATCGCCGGCAAGCTCTGAGCAGCCCGCGGCGGCCATCGGGGAGGAGAGCAGCCTCGCGGCCGGCACAGCCCTTGAAATCGAGACCTCCGCCGCGACGCGCCGGGCGCCGGGTTCGCCGAACGCAGCGCCCGGCGCGTGCTGCGATCCACTGCGATCGGGCCGGTAAAAACGGCAGGCGAGGAGAAACCGGCCCATCGGGGAGCATCGTTGGCTGCTCGTCGAGGGACGTCCTTCGATCCCGGGCTCCTCCCTGCCCAAGGACTTGCGGCAATCTGCCGCCCAGCGACGCCATCGGGAACCGATCTTGCACTCCGGCGGGCAAGGCCCGGAAAAGGCGAACGCCCAGCGCCGGACGATGGAGCGTGCAGGGGAGTTGTCCGCTCGCGGCTCCAGGGATCTTCGCTCCGGCGAAGCGGCGCGGGCGGAGCGCGAGGCCGGGCCTCGGCCGAGCAGGCGCGCCGGTGGCCGGTGCGGGCTCGGCAGGCGTTCGCGGGATCCTGAACGGAGGCCCGGAGATATCGTGGAGAGAGCATGTACGCAGCGATTGCCTTGATGCTGGTCGTGGGCTTCGCCCTCGCGACCGTCGCGGTTCCCCTCCGCTACCGGACGCTCTTCGAGCCGATCTCCAGCCGGCTCCGGAGCACGGCCCTCTGCATCGCCAACCAGGCTGTCTTCCAGCCCGAGCACCTGACCGGCGAGCAGTCAGACCGTCTCATCCGCCTCTGGCTGCTGATCTCCGCAGGCGTCTTCGCCGTGCTCGGGATCGTGGATGGAACGATGATCCGCAACAACCCCGACGCGATCGTCGCCGTCCCGATCTACGGCGTCGTCGCGCTCGCCGGGAGCACGCTGATCATCGTCAGCGTGGCGGCGTTCTTGCGGCTCATTCCTGGCATGCGCGAGTATGCGACGCTCAGCCGCTGCGGCTTCCGCGGACTCTGGGTTCTGCGGCCGTCGGAGGCGCCGGACAAGCTCATCGCGTCGTTCGCCGAGAAGTGCCGCAAGAGCGCGGTCATCCAGATCCTCGACGTCACCGGGTTCGACTCCATCGCGAACGACGCCGGGCCGGGCCACGGCCTCCTGAAGACGATCCTGGAGAGGGCGCCCGGCGTCCCGGTCTCCGTCCTTCTCCTCAGCCCTCAGTGCCAGGAGGTGGATCCCGACCGGCAGCAGGTCACGGTCTTCCAGACGGTTCTCGCAGAGCTCGAGCTGCAGGCGGCAACTTACATGCAGAGGATCCGCAAGACGCTGCAGGCGCTCGATATCCTCAACGAGCAGCGTTCTCCCGAGGCCCAGATCGAGGTGCGGTTCTACCGGGAGAAGCCGGCGTTTCGCGCGGTCATCGTCGATGAGGCCGCTCTCGTCTTCCCGTGGGATCCCCAGGCATCGAAGTCCTGCCTCCCCTGCCTGGAGGTCTCGAAGAAGTCGGACGCGCCGTCCTTCTACGAGGCCTACCGGAGGTCCTTCGCGCGGATCTGGCGCAACGCCGTCTCGGAGGTCTTCACCAGCTGAGACGCAGCCTGCTCCTTCTCGAGCGAGCCGGCTGCACAACGGCCGGAGCCGAGATGGGCACCTCCGCCCCGAAGCACTGCGCCGCCTCCCGCCACGCCGATCCGGCGGCGAAGGCGGCGCGCACGTGATCCACCCTCACTTCTTGCGGGGCGGGACGGTCGCTCCCGTGATCCGCCGCACGAGCAGATCCTCGAAGGCGCCCATGTCCTTCCAGGCCGTCGCGACGTTCATCAGCTTCCCATCGGGGTCGATCCGCGTGAAGCCTTCGTCGTCCACCCGGATCTTGAGCTTCTCCATCCGCAGCAGCTCCTCCGAGCATCCCAGGTAGACGGCCACTGTATCGAACAGGGTGCTGCTGCGCGTGTTCGCCATCTCGGCTCGATCCTGGTCCGCGGCCCATACGCGGTAGTTCTCGATGACCGCCGCGGCCACCGGATCCTTCGAGTCGCGCACCTTCGCGTACTTCTCGCCGGTGAGGTGCACCAGCCCGCAGGTGTCGAGAGGCGTGATGGTCATATCCCAGGGAGCGGTGAACACCTTCTGGCACGACTTGACATCGGCGCGCACGTTGTACTCCGCCGAGATCTTCTCGCTGCCGCCGTAGCCGAGGCGGACGCTGCCGTGCATGCCGACGAAGCGCGCCTTCTCCGCGATCTTCGGCTCGCGCCGCAGCGCCTCGGCGATGTTGGGCAGCGGGCCCACGGCGATGAGCGTGATGGGCTCCTTCGACGAGAGAATCGTGTCGATGATCGCCTGAACCCCGTCCGCGTGGACCTTTCCGGGGTACGACTCGAGATCGTAGCCCTCGACCCATTTCGACTGGCGGCCGCCGCCCTCCTTCGACCCGAAGCCGATCCCCACAGGCACGTCCGTGCGCCCCGCCTTCTCCAGGATCTTCGCGAAGAGCTTGGCCCGGTAGATCGACTTCTGCAGATCGCCCACCACGAGGCGCAGGTCGATCTCGGGCGACTTGAGGCAGAGGGCCAGCGCCCAGGTATCGTCGATGTCATCGCCGATGTCGGAGTCGTAGATCACGGGCACCGGCGGCGCCTTTGCC
>JAFGKN010000527.1 GCA_016928605.1 Planctomycetota bacterium
CGCGGGTGGGCGGCCATGGCATCCCCCAGGCTCTCGCCCCGCTCGAGCTCCTCGAGGAGCGGGCCTGCCAGCCGGGAGACCCGGCGCCTCCGGGCAAGGCTCGAGAGGGCCTCGCGGATGGGCACTCCGGAGCGGATCAGGAACCGGAGCTGGATCAGCAGCTCCCGGTACTCGGATCGCATGGATCGACCTTCCGGTAAACACGCCGCACCGGACCGTCGGCATCCGGGCGGCAGGAACTCATCCTCTGCTGCAACCGACGGCGATCGGAAACCGGAGCTGGATCAGCAGCTCCCGGTACTCGGATCGCATGGATCGACCTTCCGGTAAACACGCCGCCCCGGCCCCTTGGCCTCCGGGCGGCGGCGACTTATCCTTTGGAGCAGCGGACACCGATGCCGATGTAGAGCAGGATACACTCGCGGCCCGCCCGATGATAGCCGCGGAGCGAGGCGGCGGCCGGCCACGTGCTCGAGGACCTTCAGGAGACGCATCGATGACCCCAGCGATCCCGCGACGCCCCATCGGAGCCGACTTCCTCCTCTCCGTGGTGGTCCCCGTCTTCAACGAGGAGGAGACCATCCGCACCATCCTCGAGCGCGTCCACGAGGCTCCCTACCGCAAGGAGGTGATCGTCGTCGACGATGCATCCACCGACGGATCGCGGGAGGTCTTGAAGGAGCTGCACGAGACGACGGACCTCGTGGACAAGCTCCTGCTCCACGAGAAGAACCGCGGCAAGGGCGCGGCGCTCCGCACCGGCTTCCGCTCCGCGACCGGCGACGTCGTCCTGATCCAGGACGCCGACCTGGAGTACGACCCCAGGGAGTACCCCAACCTGCTCGCCCCGATCCTGGAGGGGAAGGCCGACGTGGTCTATGGCTCGCGCTTCCTGACGACCATGGCGCACCGCGTCCTCTTCTTCTGGCACAGCGTGGCGAACCGCGGCCTCACCCTCCTCTCGAACATGCTCACCAACCTGAACCTCACCGACATGGAGACCTGCTACAAGGTCTTCCGCGCCGAGGTGGTCCACAGCCTCGATCTCCGCGAGAGCCGCTTCGGAGTGGAACCGGAGATCACGGCGAAGATCGCGCGCCTCGGGTGCCGGGTCTTCGAGGTGGGCATCTCCTACGACGGCCGCCGCTACGACGAGGGCAAGAAGATCGGCGTGCGCGATGCCCTCTGGGCGCTCGTCTGCATCCTGCGCTACCGGCTGCTGCACCGTCCCCCCGCTCCTCGATGGCTCGAGGATCCCGCGCGAGAGAAGGCCGCGGACGACGCGGGCGCGCCGAAGGGCATCGACGAGGTCGAGGAGCCCAGGCCGGAAGAGGTGAACCAGCGCTGAGAGCCCACGCGCGCGGCGCGCGAGATGCGAGCCGGCGCCGACAGCTCCGCCACGAACGCCTGCCGCCCGAGAGCGGATCTCGGGACGTTCCGCTACGAGCTCGGCGAGAGCCGCACGCCCCTCCCGTCCTCCATCACCCCCACGTCCACCTTGCGGCGGGTGGCATCCCCGCGATGGACCCAGCAGACCTCCTGCATCCGGCCGTCGCCGGTCGCGATCTGCGCGACGAGGATCCCGCCCCGCGCGGCATCGAGGTGCACGGGGATCTTCAGGCCGGCTCGGCCGTCCTCATCGAGCTGCACGGCCACCGGCCCCTCGCCCCCCTCCGGGAGAGAGACGCCCTCGCCCGCCAGGAAGCGCACGTCCAGGCGGCTGCCGGGCGAGCCCGAGATGTCGAGCTTCAGGGAGAGCGGGCCCGAGCGGGAGATCATCTTCTCGGGAGCCTCGAGGCGGAGCGCCAGACCGGCGTTCGACTTCCCCCTGGCGGGAAGCGGCGCGGGAAAGGAAGTCCAGTTCGTCTCGCCGGGCTCGGCCCGCTCCGCTGCGGGAGAGACCGCCGCCGGCTCGAGGGATTCCTGCACCGAGGAGACCGCGGCCGGATCCGGTGCTCTCTGCGAGGAGGAGATCGCCGCCGGCTCCGCCTTCTTCTGGGCGCAGCCGGCCGCGAGCGCGGCCGCGACGATCAGCAGGGCCGTGATGGACCGTCTCATCCGCTCACCTCCAGCTTGTATCTCGCCGCGTTGGTCTCCGGTTCGCCGCCCGCGGTCAGGTAGTAGAAGCTGTAGACGGCGATGATGTAGCTGCCGACCGCGAGCTGCTTCGAGATCGCCTCCCGCGTCGTCTGGGAGTTGGAGACGGCGATCTGGCGGTTCGAGAGATCCAGCAGGTAGAGATCGAGATCGTGGGGAGCGGTCCCGTCGCCCTCCAGCATGTCGAGCGTGATCCTCACCTCGGTCTTCGCGGCGAGGTCGAGCCGGTAGTAGCGGATGGCGTCGAATCCCCGCTCCTTGTTGAGATCCCCGACGGGGGGACGGCTCACCGAGTCGACCGATCCGAAGAGCGCCTGCCCCACGGCGATCGGCACGGGGAAGACATCGCGGCCGCTCGAGGGATCGTCGCGGTCCTGCGGGGGATAGGTGATGTCGTGGTCGACCGGCGCCTGGAGGAGCCCCTGAACGGCAACGGTCGAGAGCGCCCCCCTCGCGACCAGCCGGTCGAGGAGCGTGATGATGTAGGGGTAGTCGCTCGCCTCGTCGAAGTCCGCCACGACCTGGAGCAGCTCGTCGCCGCTCACCGCCACGCCGTCACCGTCGCGATCCGCGAGACCGCCGCCGCCGTCGGTCAGGTCCCAGAGGATCTCGTAGCCGGACTGCTCGCTGCCGATGCCGACCACGACGCGACGCACCGAGGACTCGAGGTCATCCCTGTATCCGCAGCTAGGCAGCCCGTCCGCGGTGCCGATCGTGTCCTCGTAGAGGGATGTCCCGTTGGCGGAGGCTCCGAACCAGTCGGCCAGCGCCTCGTCGAAGGCGAGGTTCGGCACCAGGTCCTCTCCGCCGTGGGCTCCGCCGGGGGACGAGGAGTGGGAGTGGTTCGCGCTGAGGAAGTGCATGTACTCGTGGGCGACGATGACGTCGTCGAACTCATCGGTGTCCGTCCGGTCCTGAAGGTCCCCCGACCCTCCGATGACGAAGATCAGCCCGCTGGAGGGATCGTAGAACGTCCCCTCCTGGTCGAAGCCGCCGCTCTCCCAGTGGACGACCGCGGCCGCCGGCTCGATGGACGTCGCCGTCAGCCAGAAGAGAGCCGCCCGCTGGATGACGTCGACGATGTTGAACGCGCCCGCCACGCGGTCGACGGTGGAGACGCTCGCCGTCACGTCGACCGCCCGGAGATCGGTCTCCCCCACCGGAGGCTGGAGCGCCGTGATCACGCCGTACTCGTTCCCCGCGAGGTCGAGGACCTGGACC
>JAFGKN010000072.1 GCA_016928605.1 Planctomycetota bacterium
CCTCCCCCGCACCGGCCGCGACACGCGGCCTCCCCCTCCTCGGCGCCTGATGGGCGCCGGGCGCCTGCGGCGCCTGTTCTTGCTTTCTCAAACACGCTGGTGTCACCCGGATCGCGCCATTTCTGAACCTCGCCCTCTTTTCGCACCCGGTCACGCCCCGGGCGGTCAGCTCGCGCCGACCGGCTCCTCGCCTTCCGGACCGGCGGCGAGCGCCTGGGCGCGCATCGCGGCCGCCAGCTCGAGCAGCCGCCCCTTCTCGATCGCCCGCCGCAGCCGCTCCATGAGCCGCTGGAAATGCGTCAGGTTGTGGATCGTCCCGAGGACAGGACCGAGGATCTCGCCCCTCGAGTAGAGATGGCGCAGGTAGGCGCGGGAGAAGCCGCGGCAGGCGTAGCAGGGGCACTGCTCGTCGAGGGGACCGAAATCGCGCTCGTAGCGCTGGTTGCGGATCTTGACGACGCCCCCCTCCACGAAGAGCGACGCGTTGCGCGCGTGCCTCGTCGGGATCACGCAATCGAACAGGTCGACGCCGAGGACGACCATGTCGGCGATGTCGAGCGGCGCGCCGACCCCCATCAGGTAGCGCGGCCGGTCCGGCGGCAGGAGCGGGACCGCGACCGCCGCCACGCGCCGCATCTCCTCCGGGCTCTCCCCCACCGAGACGCCGCCGATTGCGTAGCCCGGGAAGTCGAGGGCGAGGATCTCGGCCGCGGATCTGCGGCGGAGGTCCTCGTGAACGCCGCCCTGCACGATGCCGAAGAGCGCCTGGTCGCTCCTGCGATGGGCGTCGAGCGACCGCGCGGCCCAGCGGCTCGTCCGCTCGACGGCCCGCGCCGCCTCCTCGGGGCTGGCCGGATACGGCGCGCAGTCGTCGAAGGCCATGATGATGTCAGCGCCCAGGTCGTTCTGGATCTCGATCGAGCGCTCGGGCGTCAGCCGCATCTCCCGGCCGTCGACATGCGACCGGAACGTGACTCCGTCGTCGTCGATGCGGCTCGAGCCCGCGAGGCTGAAGACCTGGTAGCCGCCGCTGTCGGTGAGGATGGGCCCATCCCACCCCATGAAGCGGTGCAGCCCCCCCGCCTCGCGCACCACGTCCGCCCCCGGCCGGACCGCGAGGTGGTAGGTGTTCGCGAGGATGAGCTGAGCGCCGGTCTCGCGGAGCTGGGCCGGCGTCACCGCCTTGACCGCGCCCTGCGTGCCGACGGGCAGGAAGGCCGGCGTCTCGACGGCGCCGTGGGGCAGATCGATCCGCCCACGCCGCGCGGCGCTGGAGCGATCTCGGTGAAGCAGGGTGAACCTGAGGGGGTGCGTCATGGGCCGCTGGACCGATCCTCCCGGCGAGCCTCGGTGCCTCGGTGCCGAATCTCACGAATTCTCGTGCATCCGGCCGGCGCTCTCGCCCGCCAGGTGCGTCGCGGATGCTCGACGATTCTCAGTAAGCCTGGCCGATCTCGCTCCTGGGGTAGTAGAAGGCGAGGATCTCGCGGCAGCTCTTCTCCCTTCCCATCCGCGCGCAGCCGACCTGGCAGAGGCCGATCCCGTGCCCCCAGCCGCGGCCCTTGAGGATGTAGTCCCCCGAGCCCGGGTCCCGGAAGATCTCGAAGAAGGTGCTCCAGACCGGATCCTTCTTCTCCGGGGCGATCCTCCGGCACTGCTCGCGGAAGGCGTCCGCGCGCCACTCGAAGTCTCCGCCCGAGTGCTCGACGCGGAGGTAGAGCGCGCGCCCGTCGCTGCCGAAGCGCGCCACCTCGACACCGCGCAGCGGCGGCTCGAACGCGCCGGGCCGCAGCTCGTCGAGCCGCGCCTTCGCGATCCGCTCCATCAGCGCGGCGGGCCAGACGCTCGTCCAGCTCGCCAGGCGGCTGCCTGCGCACCAGGGGCACGAGACGCCGCCGAGCGGCGGGATGTCCGGCTCGCTGAGGTGGAGGCTGGCCTGCGCTGTCTGTCCGCCGCAGGTGCTGTGATAGTACGAGCGGAACATCTTCTCGAGATAGGTCAGCACCTCGCCGCGGGTCGCCGCGATGGCGCGGAAGACCTGGGGATGCTCCGCCTCCACCCCGCGGTAGACCTGGAAGCGCGTGTCCGCCGTGAAGTCGGTGGACGCGCCGCGCTCCTCGGCCCGCCGCAGCGAGTGGAGCGCGTACGTCCGCGCGCAGACGGCCTGCGCCTTGAGCGCTTCGATGGGGCTCGACGCCGGGAGCTCCGCGCCGATGACGCCCGCGAGATACTCCTCGAGGCGCAGCGCGTTGACCGCCTCGATCCGCCCGCCTGCGGCGCGGAGCTCGAGCGCGCCGCGGTAGCGCGACACGGCGTCCTGCGGATCCGCGCTCGCGACGAGGAACGAGGGCCGGAAGCCCTCGACGCGCATCTCGACCTCCGGGATGCGCCGCGTCGAGCCGGAACCGCCCCCCCGCTCGCCCGAGATCCCGCCGCTCTCCGCCCGGAGGCTCCCGAGCAGCGATCCGCCCCTGGGCCCCGCGCCTCCGGCCTCCGCCGCGCCCGGCGGCGGCGCCGAAGGCCGGCCGGGCCCTCCGCGCGAGGCGCTCTCGCCGCTCGTCTCGCCGCCACCGCCCGCCTCCGGGTCGCCGGTCGTGAGGATGCGGACGGGCGAGGGGACGAGCTGCCCCGCGATCTCGACGCGCTCTCCCCGCAGGCGGACCTCGGTAGGAAAGGGTAGCTTTCCCCGGAAGAGCAGGCTCCAATCGCGGGGATCGTGGAGCTGCACGGATCCCTGGAATCCGACGACGAGGGAGGGCGCCGACCGGACGATGATGCGGATCTCCGGCCCCGCCTGCTCCGCCCGGATCCCGGGCACGCCAGCGCCGCCCGGCCGCCGCCGGCAGCTCGCCGCGAGCGCAGCGGCGCCGAGGAGCACAGCGGCAGCGGCGAGCAGCAGCCCGGCGCCGATCGACCCCCGGCCGCGGATCGCGGGGATCCGGCAGCGCCCTGCGGTGGTGGACGCTCCGCGCCTCAGATCACCCCTCACCGGCCCCACCGGCTGGCCGGCGATGTCCTTCCGAGTGAGCTCTGCGCGCTGGGTCGACATGGGTGCGATCACGAAAGAGCGGCTGCCCGGTCACAGGTTCAGGTTCAGCCAGCCGTCGCCGAGCGAGCGCCCGCCGTAGAGCTTGCGGGCCTGGCTGGTCGCCCTCCGCCCGCGGGGCGTCTTGAGGACGAGCCCCTTGCGGATGAGGTGCGGCTCGTAGACATCCTCCAGGGTCCGCTCCTCCTCTCCGACGCTCACGGCGATCGTCTTGAGGCCGACCGGCTGGTCGCCGTGCGTGATGAGGATCTCCAGGATCTTCCGGTCGATCCGGTCGAGACCCTGCGCGTCCACTCCGAGCCGGTCCAGCCCCTCGCTCACGGCCTCGAGGTCGATCCGCAGCGGCTCGCCGCTCGACCAGCCGGCGCGGGACTGGGCGACGTCCCGGATCCTCCGCAGGAAGCGGTTGGCGTAGCGCGGCGTGCCGCGGCAGCGCTGGGCGAGGTAGATGGAGGCCTCCGGGTCGATCGCGCAGCCGAGCAGCCCCGCCGAGCGGAGGATGATCTGGTCCAGCTCCTCGTCCGAGTAGAACTCGAGCTTCTCGACGATCTGGAAGCGGTCCCGCAGAGGTCCCGTCAGCAGGCCCTCGCGAGTCGTCGCCCCGATCATGGTGAAGGGCTCCAGGTGGATGCAGACGCTCCGCGCATCGGGGCCGCGGTCGAGCATCACATCGACTCGGAAGTCCTCCATCGCGCTGTAGAGGTACTCCTCCGCCTGCGCCGACATCCGGTGGATCTCGTCGATGAAGAGGATGTCGCCGCGGTGGAGCTGGGTCAGGAGGCCCACGACGTCCTTGCCCCTCTCGAGGTTGGGCCCCGAGACGAGGATCGGCCTCACGCCGAAGGCCGCCGCGATGAGGTAGGAGAGGGTCGTCTTGCCGAGGCCGGGCATTCCGGAGAGGAGAACGTGGTCGAGCACTTCCTCCCGCGCCCGCGCGGCCTCGATCGCGAGCTGCAGGTTCGCCGCCACGCGCCTCTGGCCGATAAACTCATCGAGAGTCCGGGGCCGCAGGCTCTTCTCGATGCCTTGCTCTTCCCCGTCTTCCGCGGCGGGACAAAAGGGATAGTTCTCGAGCATTCTCTTCGCCTCTTCCAGCGGCGACGGCGGCCCTGCTCCCCGGCGAGGACCCGCGCTCCACAGGCGTCCACTCCCGGCGGTTCCCCCCGAGCGGCGCTCCGGAGCCCCGAAGCGTCTCGGCGCCCCCCGCGGGCGGGAGTCCCGAGCCTCCGCGGGCGTCCCCGGGGCGGCCGCGGGGGACCGCGCACGCCGCCGACGCCGGACATCGCTCGGCCGTGATCCTAGCGCGGCCGTCCGAGACCGCGCACGCCGCCGACGCCGGACGGCGCTCGGCCGTGATCATAGCGCGGCCGTCGCGGCGAGGAAAGCACCGATCGACTCGATTGCCGCCGCGGAGGCGCTCGCGGCCCCCCGTCCACCGGGCGCGCCACGCCGCGCTTCCTGCGCGGCATCCTCGAGCTCGTTCCCCTCGCCCCGGCAGCGCCCACCACCGGGGGCTCAGCGGAGGATGTTGAGCAGCTCGGAGTGGCTGATCACGTCCTGCCCGAAGAGGAGAGCCGTCGCGCCCCAGTTGCGCACCGGAGGGATGTTCTCCGGCCAGTCGTCGACGAAGAGCACCTCGGAGGGCTTGATCAGGACCTTGTCCCGCGCGTGGATCTCCTTGATGATCCGCTCGATGGACTCCTCCTTCGGCCGCCAGCAGAGCTGGGGGAAATCGAGCAGCTTGTCGAGGCCGAAGGCCTCGAGGATCGCCATCGTCGGCTGGGGATCGTTCCGGCTCGCGAGCGAGATGTAGCGCTTGTCCTTGCGCAGGAAGTCGAAGAGATCGCGCACGCCGCTCTTCAGCTCCACGTAGTATCCCTCCTCCGTCTCCAGCCGGTCAGAAGAGACGAGGCGGAAGGGCGGCTCGATCAGGCTCACGAGGCCCTCCGAGACGGTCCAGAGGGTCTCGTCGAGGTCGAAGACGAACAGCTTGTAATTCATGGAACCGTGAGAAGCGGACGTCGTGCTCTCGCCGGGCTCGACGCGGCGCGGGTCTCCGCGCAGGGGCCGGCCGCCGGCCAAGGGGTGGGATTGTACTCTCTTTCCCGGTCGAAACAACCTCCTGGAGACAACCTCCTCGGGCGGAACCGGAC
>JAFGKN010000073.1 GCA_016928605.1 Planctomycetota bacterium
GGCTTCCCGGCGCCGGCTGGAACCAGCGCGCGAAGATCCATTTCCAGGGGAAGACCGAAGGCGGCCTGACGGCTCTCGAGCGGAAGGGCGGGACCGGAGAAGCGCACCGCCTGGTCATCGAGTCGAGGCGCATGAAGGTGCTCGACGGATCGGGCGCCGAGGCCGGGCGGCTCGAGCGCGTCATCCGCAAGAGCCCCACGGTCGGCCAGAAGCCTGCGGAGGGAGCCCTGGTGCTCTTCGACGGGAAGAGCGGCGAGCACTTCCGCCAGGCGCGCGGGGGAAACTCCCCGCCTGTGAGCGAGGATGGACTGCTCCGCCTCGTGCGCGGCAGCGGTGGCCTTTTCACCCGGAAGGACTTCGGGAGCTGCCGGCTGCACCTCGAGTTCCGGCTTCCCTTCGAGCCGGCTCACTCCGGGCAAGGGCGCTCCAACAGCGGGTGCTACCTGCAGAGCCGGTACGAGGTGCAGATCCTCGACTCCTTCGGGCTCGAGGGCCTTCACAACGAGTGCGGCGGGATCTACTCGAGCGGCGCCCATCCGTCGGTCAACATGTGCTTTCCGCCGCTGAGCTGGCAGACCTACGACATCGACTTCACGGCCGCGCAGTTCGACTCCGCGGGAAAGAAGATCGCGGACGCGCGGATGACGGTCCTCCACAACGGCGTGGAGGTGTACACCGACCAGAAGATCGGCCACATCACGACGGCCGCGCCGGAGGAGGGCAAGCCGGAGACGGCGGATCTCAAGCCTCACTACCTCCAGGACCACGGCCATGAGATCCACTTCCGCAACATCTGGATCGTGGAGAGGTGAGGTCTCGGTTTACTGGAAGTAGGCGACGAGCCCAGCGATGCCTCCGGCGATCGCGAGGGCGCCGAGGATGGCAAGCGTGATCTTGGCCCAGCTCCAGGGGCGCTCTCCCTGCACCTCGCCGGTGCGGGCGTTGATGACGAAGCGGTAGACCTTCTGGCGGTAGCGGTAGGCGCTGATCCAGATCGGCAGAAGGATGTGCTTGAAGGTGACGTCCTCGTAGCTCGTCCGGACCGAGTGGATGCGCTGGTGATCGCCGCCGATGTCGCTGCGGATGCTCGCGCGGATCGCGGAGTCCATGATCTCCTGCGCCCGCTCGAAGCCCTGCTCCAGGTCGATCTGGTAGCTCTCGGCGCGGAATCCGCTCAGGTACTCGTCCCGGTAGGGAGTCAGGCTCTCGAGGTCCCACGGCTCGAGCTTCTCGGTGCACCTGCGGGGCAGGGAGTTGCTCGCGAGGACGAGCACGTCGTCGAAGACGTTCCAGACGCGGCCGCTGACGGATGTCCAGCGCGTCCTGCGGACCTGGCGCGTCTTGTGGACCGTCCGGCCGTTCTCGGTCGTCGTGTAGTGCTCGGTGTCCCAGTAGTCATCGCCGCGCTCGCCGCGATAGAAGCTGAGGGCGCCCGCATCGTAGGTCCAGTAGGGCACGTAGACCCCCTTGAGGGCTTCCTCGGTGCGGATCTTCTTCTGCAGCTCGCTGGGAGCGAACCAGAGGCGCTTCAGCCAGCCCTGGAAGCGGACGAAGGCGGACTTTCGGTCGACCTTGAAAGGGAGGAGGGAGCGCGGTTTGACCATCCGCCGGCTCTGCCGCGTGACGACGATCGCGGTGGAGCAGAAGGGGCACTCGTCCGACGTGATGTTCGGATCGAACGTCGCCTCGGCGCCGCAACCGGGGCACTTGACGATGCTGCGATCCTCGCTCTCCTCCCCCTCGCCCGCTTTCTCGAGAAAGGCGTGGAAGTCGAGCTCCTCGATGTCCTCCTCCGACTGGGGCAACGGATTCGCGGCACCGCAGTAAGAGCAGGTGAGGGACGTCGCGCGCGGATCGAACTCCATCCCCGCTCCGCACTCCTTGCAGGGGAATTGTCTCTGGGTCATCACTTCTCTCCAGGACAGACGGTCTCTCGCCGCTGCTGGCCTGTAGCCTCCATCTTTCGCGGCGCGATCGCAAGATCAGTCGCCACCGCCCGCTGCCGGGTTTCACAGATTATTGCGCATACCTTCGCCGCGGTGATCGAAGGCGGGAAGACCGGGAGGGCGGGAGAAAGCGCCGCCGGAGTGCACAAGATGCTGTGAGATTCGGCACTCGGCACGAGCTTCAGGAACCCCGACGGGGTTCACTCGTGCCGCAGGGCTTCGATGGGGTCGAGGGAGGCCGCCTTGCGCGCCGGGAAGTAGCCGAAGATGACGCCCACGGCAGCCGAGAACAGGAAGGAGAGGACTACGATGCCCGGGTTGAACACGAAGGGGACTTTCAGGATGTCCTTCAGCGCGAGACATGCCGCCAGGCCCAGGACGATCCCGAACAGGCCGCCGGACGAGGAGAGGACCACCGCCTCCACCAGGAACTGCATCAGGACCTCCCGCTCGAGGGCACCGATGGCCAGCCGAGTGCCGATCTCCTTCGTCCGCTCGGTGACCGAGACCAGCATGATGTTCATGATGCCGATGCCGCCGACCAGCAGGCTGAC
>JAFGKN010000528.1 GCA_016928605.1 Planctomycetota bacterium
ACCATCCGCTCGATCCACTCCCGGCTCTGGTCGGTGTTGCCGCGGACGAGGTAGACGCCCCCGGGAGCCGTGAGCTGCCCCAGCAGATCGCGCAGCGCGGGCAGCTCCCTCTCGAGCTCGCCTGCACCGCCCTGGAAGATGTCGCCGGGCAGCAGGATGAGGTCGGGCTTCTCCTCGAGGAGGCGGACCACGGCGCGCCGCTCGTGCGCGGTGACGCGCCGCATCTGCAGGTCCGCGAGCACGCCGATCCGGAGGGGGGTGCGCCCAGCGCGGCCTGGAGGCAGAACGAGCGTTGCCTGCTCGAGCTGGAGGCGCAGCGGCTCGATGAAGCTGGCGTGGAAGCCGACGCCGGCGAGGGAGACCGCGGCAGCGGCCAGCGCCCAGGCCGGCCGCGTCAGGCGCCGCGCCCCCCGCCGGCCCGCGCGGCGCAGACCGGCGGCGATCACGAGGATGCCGATCACGGGCGCCCCGACGACCAGATCGAGATACGCGAGATGGATCACTCCGAACGGGTTGCCCCCCAGGGCGACGAGGAGCGGGATCTTGAGCGCGGAGAGCGCCGCCGCGACGAAGGCCGCGAGGAGCAGCCGCCCCGGCCCGATCCGCGGCGGGGCGGGCGAAGCGCCCGCAGGCTCCTCCCCCGCGGAGCCCCGCGCGAAGATGCAGGCCGCGGCCGCCGCGATGTCGACGAGGACGAAGAGGAGGAGGAGGAGACTGAAGCTCGGATCGGTCATGGCCTGCTCGGTGCGCGGTCCGGACGACCCGTGCCGGACCGGCCCGAGGCCGGCCTTCCCCGCTGGACGCCGGGTCTTTTCAACGGTGCGGGCTCATTATATGATGGCGGTCGCTCAGCCGCAGCGCCGTCCGCCGCGGGAATCGATCCGGCTGGCGACGATCCCGCGAAGCTGCGCGCGTTCCTTCGCCGGCCGGCTGTCCCTGCGCGGCCCCGCGCGGAGGCGCTCGTCCGCAAAGATGGAAGGATGCCCAATCGTCTTCAGCCGGGCGCCTCTGCGGTGAGAGGCTGCGGAAGCGAACGCCTGGCCTCTTTCTGTGAAAGGAGTCTCGCCATGCATCGACGCGCGATTCTCGCTTCGGCCGCCGCTCTCGTCTTCGCTCTCGTCCTGACCGCGGCTTCACGCAGCCCCGGGGCGAGCGGCGGCGGCAGCCCGCCTCCCGAGGAGGCCAAGAGCAAGCCGAAGACGAAGAGCTCGAGGAAAGGGGAGCTCCAGAGCCTCGTGGAGCTCGACGACCTGATCCAGTACAACGCGAAGGCGCTCTTCGGGACGGAGAGCGTGAAGATCGATGGAGACCGCGTCACCATCCTCCTCAACAAGGACGGGCACCTCTACGGGGCGTTCGAGGGCAAGAACCTGATGGATTCGACGCACCCCGATCTGACCGGCGCCAACCGCCGCTTCGTGCGCGAGGCCAGGAAGGACGGCGGACGGGGCGGAAAGAGGGGAGGACCGCCTGCAGGGAAGGAAGAGGACGAGAAGATCCTCCCCGGCCTCGCCGGCATCGCTCTGGGAGCCGGCTCCTGGATCTCCAAGTTCCAGCTGGCGGGTGGCATCCGCGTGAAGTTCGACATGCGCGTGCCCAACATCCTCACCCGCCAGTCCTCGGTCACGCTCATCACCAACTACAAGGGAAGACCGACGCTCGCGACTCCGTTCTTCAACGCCATCGTCAAGAACCCCGGCAGCACTTACCCCACCCCGATCCGCGACTACCGGTCGCACGCGAGCAACTGGTTCCCCCGCAAGGGAGAGGCGATCCCCATCGACTTCGGCATCGACGACGAGCAGTGCGTGGTGCGCTTCGACGGGAAGGACATCGTCTCCTGTCCGGTCGAGCCCAGGGAGGACAAGGGGGGCAGGATCGCCATCCAGTTCAACAAGGTCGTCTTCACCCTGCAGAACCTCGAGATCAGCGGGCAGCTCGACCGCGACTGGGCGAGGAAGCAGCTCGCCGAGCTAGAGGCCGCGGGAGATCTCCGCGAGGATCCGCCGCCGAAGCCGGAGGAGACTCCCGAGGGAGGCGAAGATGGCCGTCCCCGGCGTCCCGGCGGAGAAGGCAGACCCGGACGGCCCGGCGGAGAAGGCAGACCCGGACGGCCCGGCGGAGAGCCTCCGCCCGAGCCGCCCGACGACGATGATGAGCTCTGATGCGGCTTTGCTGCGGCTTTGACGCGGCTCGATCCGCCCGGCCGGCGGCGGCGAGAGACGCGCCCGCGCGCAGGCTGCCGCGGCGGCAGCGCCGCGCTCAGCTCGCGGATCCGAAGATCCCCAGCCTGCGGTCGAGGGCGCTCACCCGCTCGAGCACATCGGCGGCGCTGATGCCCGTCATGCAGCGGTGGTCGATGGGACATCTCGGCAGGTGGCAGGGCGCGCAGTCCACGCCGAGGTAGATGACCTCGGCCGTCTCCCCGTCGACCGCGCTCCAGCGCGGGTCGGTCGGTCCGATCACGACGACCGTCGGGACGCGGAAGGCGGCAGCTAGATGGCGCGGGCCGCTGTCGGTCGCCACCATCAGCTTCAGGTCGCGGATGAAGGGTTTCAGCAGGCCGAGGCCCAGGGGGCTCGCCGCCGTGCTGATGGGACGCGCCTTCATCTCGGCGGCGATGCGCCCCGCGATCTCCTCCTCGCCGGGGCCGGCGAAGATGATCGTCCGGAGGCCGTGCATCTCCGTGAGGCGGTCAGCCACCTCGGCGAACCGCTCGACGGGCCACAGCTTGCTCGCGCCGAAGGATGCGCCGGGCGCGATCCCGATCAGCTCCTCGCCGCTGGCGATGCCGAGCTCGCGACGCCTCCGGCGAGCCTCCTCCTCGAGCTCGGCGCTCACGCCGAGGGTCGGCCTCCCGTCGCCGCGCGTCACCCCCGCCGCCTCGCAGAGCCGCGCGTAGATCTGCGGCATCGGCATCGGCAGCCACTTCCCCCCCTCGAGCACCGGCTCCACGACGCGCGTCAGGAGGAGCTGCTGGCCACCCTTTCGAAACCCGATGCGGATGGGAATCCGCGCTAGCGCCGCGAGGCTGGCTGCGCGCAGAGAGTTCGTGAAGAGGATCGCGAGATCGAAGCGCTCCCGGCGCAGCCTTCGTGCCAGGCGGAGATGCGAGAGGAGAGAGCGCGCGCTGTCGTCGGTGATCCACTCGTCCCAGAATTCGCTCCCCTCGAGAAGCCCCTCGCGGCCCGGCCGCAGCAGGACGGAAATCCGCGCGGCAGGGTACGTGCGCCGGATGTCCGCGAAGCTGGCGGTCGCCATCACGATATCGCCCACCGGATTCGGCGCCCGGACGAGGATGCGGCTCGGAGATGCGGAAGCGTCCCGGATCATGGCCGCCGAGCATAACCGACCCGGAGCCGGGAGAAAAGCGAC
>JAFGKN010000529.1 GCA_016928605.1 Planctomycetota bacterium
CCCGGCCACCCGATATCCATTCTCACCCCCTGCGGGCCGATGAACATGCGGGGGTGCTCAACTTCAGGATTGTTGTCAAAGTAAGCAGCGACACCCGTCTCGTTGAAGATGCTGTTCATGCTCACAAACAGCAGCGAGGGGCAGGCCAGGTCCCCGGGGGCCGTACATGCAATCTCATGCTTCTTGAATCCGCTCGGACCGACCCGAGCAGGCATCCCGTCGGGATTCCACTGGGCAAAAGTGTAGTACGTCTTGCCTGTTCCCGCCGCTTCGTGTGACTCCGCCAGCTTATCGGGGTCGAAGCAAAGCAACAGGCTGTCCAGGAGATGCCGAAAATCGTGCGTGCGCACGAGGTTCCGGACAAACTGTAGCGGCAGATTCAAAGCCGAAGCCACGTCGCGTTCCGCGTTTTCCATCTTGTACCCATAACGGGCCCTTACATAGTTGACGGCCGCAAGATGGTTGACGAATCCCCGGTAGGCTTTCGGGAGACGGATCTTGCCCGCATCGTGTCTGTCGATCGGCTCCATCGTTCCGTCGATGACCACCAGAATTCGGTCTCGATTCAAAGTCCCATAGTTGCTGGCATTGCTGAATACGTAGCGTTTCAGAGGAAAAACCTCTCCGTCCCCCAGGAAGAAGCGGTTGATGTTCTCGTCGTCACAGAACTGCGACGAAACTCCTGCCAATGACACGTGAATGCCCCGTTGAATCACCTTCTCGATCACCGGCGCGAGGCAGAAGAGGCCATACGTCAGATTGGGGATGACTCGCATCTCGAATCCCTCCCGACCCGCGCGTTCGTGAAGCGACTCGATGACTCCCGCGACAGCCTCGGCTTCCCTGGCATGTTGATCGTACATCCTCGCCGTCAGAGGGCCGATGACTTCCGGGACGTCAGGGTGCGACGGCAGCGCTGGCCACGGCTCGCCCTCCAAGACATGCTGGATGCGCCTGGACTCTTCAATGTACTTCAGCCAGAGATAGACCATGGAAGGTTGATCGAGCGACTCCTTCCCGTAACGGTAGTCATGTGCAAATGTCGTGAACTGCAGGTGCCTCGCAAGCTGATCGCCGGGATGATAGACGAGCCGCTTGTCTGAAACCATCACCCTGCGCCGCGTCAGATCGTGTCTGATCACGTCCGCCCACTCTTCCCGCGGGAAGTGTAGAATGTGCGTGAGCAATCCATCCGTAAGGTAGATCCCCTGGCGCGTGCACTCGCAAAAGATTCCGAATGTGGTCCGCAGGCGATCTATCTGTGCGGGATTCTCGAGCCCTTCCGTCTCGAAGGTCATGGGCTCCCCATTTCGAATCCGTTCGATGAGGACCTCAATCTCTTCGCTCAAGACGAACGGGATCTCGCGGACAAACCACTCTTGCCACACAAACGTCTCGAGGAGAAACTCGATCGATCGGTCGGCCTTCTCCACCAGTGCGTTCAGATCCTCTTCCGCACTCGGTACGCCAGAGGCAAGAACGGCAAGGTCGGTATCATCCAGCAAATCACCGGCACGAAGGCGGCTCCTCATGGAACCGTAGATGTTGGCCTGAACGCGTTCAAACACAAGAGACCGGCCGCGCAACACACGGACAGCGCCAGCCAGCTTCTCGTGCCACGCAGGAAGACCGCCTGTTGCGTCGTCCGCTATCGGGCCGGCACCGGCTGGGTCGCGGGCGTGCAGAAGCGCCGTCCGGAAAGACAGCAGAGATGTGTAGTTGTCATACAGGTCAGCGCGAGCGCTCTGGATATCGTGGAGCAAGACAGAATCATCTTGCATGGCCAGCAAGGCGGGCGTGTCCAGCAGCCTCCGGTGGATGAGATGCATCGTGTAGTACCGGAGTGCCGAACGCTCGTTGCGAACACAAGCAGACAGAGACCGCAGATCGCCGGCGCCGCCGGAATCGGCTACCGTTTCCACCAGTCGAAAGCGCAGATGCGGATCATCTTCTTCCTCCAACCTCGACAAGAGGAAGGGCGCCATCTCCGCAAAATGGAGTTCCTCGACGGCGTCGAGACACTGCAGCCGCGTAGCCGTCTTCCCGTGGTTCCACAGATCCATCAGGAGGGCGTGTGCCTGCATCCCGGTTTCTCCGGTCTTCGTGAATAGCCTGAGATAGGTCTCCACGCCCAGCCTGGGGAGCAACGCATCCCTGTGCCTCGACAGCCAGGCGGCCGCCACCGGCTTGTCGATCATCCCCAGAGCGTCGAGAAAAAAGGCCGCGTTGTATATCTCGGGCCGTTTGTCGAAGAGCCGGAGAAGTATCCGTTCGGTTTCATGTCCGCCCTTGATCAGGACCGTCCTCAACAGGTTGCGTAGCTCCATCGGAGCAGGCCACCCGAACTCGTCCTCTATCCCCTGGACAAGGCGGCTCACTGAACCTGCCGTCACCGACGGCCGGCAGAAGAATACACGTAGTACGGATATCCACAATCGCAGCCGATCGACGTGGCTGGCGGGGTGAACCGAATCGAGGACTTCCAGCGCTATCTCCTCGGCCCAGTCGTACGGAATCCATCGCAGGAAGACGAGCAGCTTTCCCAATGGGAGCAGGGATGCCCCGGGTTGCCGAGCATCCTCCGGCGCCGTCTCGATTTGCCCTCGAACGCGCTCGAGCTCTCTGGAAACGCGTTTCATGAGCGCTGTTTGTGTGCTGCAGTGGACGACAGCCTGCGCCGCGACTTTCGGGAGGTCGGGATCAAGCGGCGCCTCCAGGTCGAGACAGACATCGTCGAACAATCTGTCCAGGTCTGCCTCCGTAAACGACCCTCTGTGGGCATCCCGCAAGAGTTGGTTGCGTCGCTGCGTGAGAAGAACGCCGATATCGGCGATGAGAGCCTCCGCCCTCGTGCGCTCCGGTTTCGAGAGCCCCGAGAGCAAAGAAATGCCGTGAATGTCAGTCTTCCGGTTGTCCAGGATGCCGTTTCGCAGGCCTTCCAGATACTGCTCGATCTGGCTGGTGCTGCTGTCCGGGAGATGCTGCTGAAGATAGGTCCTGATGCTCGCCAGAAGATCATTTCCCTGCATCTCCGGGAATACCACTTCAGGAACGCCGTTCACCATGTCCAGCTCCCCTTCTCATCCAGTCCCTCGGGCACACCCGCGGAGCGATCCTCGATACCCGAAACCCCGTCCTCGCTGGAAAGCTCGCGGATGGCACTCGACGAATCATCCGTCGCCCAGGATCGCCGTCAGTATGGTACATGGCTCGGGTGATGGGCGTCTACAACATCCAATCGCAACCCATCGTTCCGAGAGATGCAGTGGATCCAACTGACCCTTGACCGGTAGCGCACGCGCCCCGCGACTGTTCAAGGGTAGAGCCTGCGGAGCCCTGCCCTGCTCCCCGCGTCAGCGGGCGGCGGCCGCTGCCACCTCCTCGTCGCTCAGGGCGCGCGCGTGGAGGCGAAAGTCCGCGAAGGCGGCCTCGAGGTGCTCGTCTCCCGAGAAGTTGGGATTGGCGCCCAGCGCGATGTTCCGCGCCGCCGTGGCGAGGAGCGGCGGCACGCGCGCCTTGGCCTTTCGCTCGCCGCCGATGTAGAGGCGGAGCTCCGCTCCCTCCTTGACGGCCGCCACGTGGAACCAGCGGCCGGTCTCGACCGGAGCGCCTTGCGTCGAGTACGCGGAGCCGGCCTCGATGCGCGCGAAGAGCTTGCCGTCCTCGACGCAGATCCGCAGGGGATCGTCCATGCCTCCGGCCCACGCGCTCGCGATCTGCGCCAGCCGCCCCTCCGGCAGCGACTCGATGCGGACCCAGACGCTGGCGGTGTACTCTCCTGCGGGGAAAAGCGGCGTCGCGTAGCGGATGCGGCCCGTCTTCCCGTCGCTGAGCACGGCGCCGGACTCCTCCCCACGCCGGCCTGCGGCGGGACGGATCGCGCGCGCGTCCTGGAGGAGGCCGCGGCTCGGCTCGGGGCTCCCCCGCAGCGGCGCCGCGAGGAGAAGGCCGTCGGGAGCGGGGATCATCGCCTCGATCTCGCCGCGCGCCAGAGGCTCGCCATCCGGATCGATCCGGAAGCTCCGCGTCTCGCTCTCGATCTCGCCTGCCGCGTTCCTCGAGACCACCTTCCAGAAGTACTCGCGGCCGGCGGCGAACTCGAAGGAGGGGACGGCGACCGAGCGCGCGATCTCCTCCAGGAGCGCGATCTCCGAGAAGTCCTCCCGCGGAGAGACGTGGAGCACGAAGGCCTCCGCGCCGTGCTCCGAGCGAAGCCCGGTCCAGCGGAAGAGGACGCGGCCCGGTCCCAGCGATTGCCCGCGGCGGGGCGCATCGAGGAGTACGCGGGGCGGAGGAGCGCCGACAGCCGGCAGCCACGAGCGGTACCGCGTGCCGAGGCAGCCGGCGGTCGCGAAATCGCAGAGGCGCAGGCGGCGGCCATCGGCGCCTTCGAGATCGACGAGCAGCCAGGGCGCGAGGACCTCCCCTGCGGACCCGGCGGCTGCAGCGATCGAGGCGCGAGGCGCGGCACGGGCGGACGGCGCAGCGCCCTCGTCGACTGCGGCGGCGGGCGCGGCGCTCGAAGCGCGAGGCACGGCGTTGACGCCTTCTCCGCCGCCGCCCTCCGCGGCGGCGGGCGCGACGCTCGATCCTTCCACCTTCCGCG
>JAFGKN010000530.1 GCA_016928605.1 Planctomycetota bacterium
CCGCGCTCACCGCCGTCCATGAGACCACGGCCAGGGGCCGGACGACAGGAAATATTCGGTCCTGCCCGAGGGAAGGCGGCGCGGCCGTCCGGTTTCTCGCCGGGGCAAGTGGCAAGCCCCGCGCTCGCGGCGTAGGATGCGGCCTTCCTGAAGAGACAACCCCAGCGTTCCCAGGGTCCCATGTCAGATCGGAATTCGAGCCCATCGCGAGACGTCCGGCGGATCACCCTCTGGGGGCTCGCCATCAACCTGGCGCTCTCGGCGCTGAAGTTCACCGCCGGGATCCTGGGGGCCAGCCAGGCGCTGGTGGCCGATGCCGTCCACAGCCTCTCGGACTCCGTGACCGATGTCGCGGTGGTGGTGGGCGCGCCGCTCTGGAGCGCACCCGCTGACGCGGAGCATCCGCACGGCCATGGGCGCATCGAGACGGTGATCACACTGTTCATCGGCGTTGTCCTGGCCGCGGCGGGCGCGGGCCTCGGATACCGGGCGGTGGCGACGCTCCACCACCAGCACGCGCCAGCGCCGGGTTGGCTCGCCTTCACCGCCGCGTGCATCTCGATCGCGGCGAAGGAGTGGCTCTACCGCTGGACGGTGAGCGTCGGGAGGCGGATCAAGTCGTCGGCGGTGGCGGCCAATGCCTGGCACCACCGCTCGGATGCCCTGAGCTCCGTGCCGGTGGCGATCGCCGTGCTCGGGACGAGGATCTGGCCGTCGTGGAAGTTCCTCGACCACGTCGCGACGGTCATAGTCTCGGTCCTGATCCTGAACGCGGCCTGGCAGATCTCCTGGCCGTCGCTGAGACAGCTGATCGACGTGGGCGCGGCCGCGAAGGACCGCGACCGGATCCTATCGCTGGCTTCCGGCACGGAGGGAGTTCAGTCCGTGCACGCCCTCCGCACTCGCTACATCGGCAACGGTCTCCAGGTGGATCTTCACGTTCTCGTGGACCCGGAGATCACGGTCCGCCGGGGGCACGAGATCGCGGAGCAGGTGACGCGGAACCTCAGGAGGGAGGGCCCCGACATCGTCGACGTCCTCGTCCATATCGAGCCGTTCGAGGCGGGCGGCGAGGAAGCGTGATGCCGCTGTTGGGACCGGCACTGAGTCCTGCGGACCGGCGGATCTGCACAGCAAGGAGAGATCGAGCATGAAACAGGCGCGCTACATCCTCATCGGCGGCTTTCTCGGCGCGGGCAAGACAACGGCCATCCTCGAGCTGGCCAGACGGCTGCAAGCCGAAGGGAAGAAGGTGGGCCTCATCACCAACGATCAGAGCTTCGATCTGGTCGACACCGCGCGAGCGCGCGCGTCCGGCTTCGAGGTGGAAGAGATCAGCGGCGGCTGCTTCTGCTGCAAGTTCGATTCGCTCGTGCAGGCCTCGCGGGTGCTGGATCGAGCCAGCGCGCCCGAGATCCTCATCGCCGAGCCGGTGGGGAGCTGCACGGATCTCGTCGCCACGGTCGCCTATCCGCTGCGGCAGCTCTACGGCGACCAGTACCGCGTCAGCCCGGTCTCGGTCGTCGTCGATCCGAGGCGCTGCGCAGGCATCCTGGGGCTCGAGCCGAAGAGACGCTTCTCCGACAAGGTGATCTACGTCTACCGCAAGCAGCTCGAGGAGGCGGAGATCATCGCTGTGAACAAGATCGATGGGGTCACCGCGCAGGCCAGGGAGGAGCTACGCGCCGCGCTCGGCAAGGAGTTCCCGGAAGCGGAGATCCTCGATGTCTCGTGCCTGACGGGAGAGGGTCTCGACGAGTGGTTCGGCCGCATCCTGACCGGGGAGCTGGGGCGGAGGCGGTCCATGGAGATCGACTACGACGAGTACGCCGAGGGCGAGTCCCGACTCGGATGGCTCAACGTGCGAGGCTCGCTCGCCGCGAGCGCCGACTTCGATGGAAACGAGCTGCTGGAGGATCTCGTCCGCGCCATCGGCGAGATGCTCGCCGCCGCTGGAGTGGAGATCGCCCACCTCAAGGCGACGCTGTCGCCTGCCGAGGGGCCCGAGGTCGCCTCGGTCAGCCTCACCCGCACAGGCGAGTCGCCGCAGCTCACGCATCGCATCCACTCGCCGCTGGACCGCGGCGAGCTCATGATCAATCTGCGAGCGGAGGCGGAGCCGGATCGCCTCGAGGAGACCGTGCTATCAGCGCTCGCCGGACGCGAAGATTTCCGCTTCGAGACGCGCCATGTGGCGGCCTTCCGGCCCGGGAGGCCCTGCCCGACGCATCGCATGGCCTCCGCCGAGGAGTGAGGGGGACCCGCGCGGCCGCCGCTCGCTTGCCTGCGAGATCGGCGGCCCGGCGTCGGTCCTGCAACGGGTCCCTGCTCCCGAGGCGCCGAGCCCGGCTGCTCTTCACCGCGGCCACTGGCCGCCGCGGATCTCCCGGAGCGAGAGCCGGGCGGGGTCCAGCACGGCGTGGCGGATCCGTTGCCGCTTCCAGGTGTACGTGATGTGGACCCGGCCGTCGCTTGCCTGGATGACCGCCGGATAGGAGTACTCGCCCGGCTGATCCTCGAGGACGGCCGCCGCGCTCCAGAGCTTGCCGTCCTCGCTGACCGCGACGTTGAGCGGGCTCCGGCCCCGCGCGGTGTGGTTGTACACCAGCAGGTGGCGGCCGTCGCGGAGGGTGATGGCATCTGTCCCCGCGTTGGGATTGGGCAGCTCGGTGAGCCGCATCGCGCTCCAGCTCAGGCCGCCGTCCTCCGACCACGTCTCCCAGATCCTTCCCTGCCTGCTGCGGCCGATGGCCTGGAGCTTTCCTCCCGGGTGGATCAGGATGCTGGGCTGAATAGCGGCGATCGATTTGCCATCGTTGACGGGACCCGTGCGCTGCCAGGTCCTGCCCAGGTCTTCGGTGATCTCGAAGTGAACGCGCCAGCCCTCGTGCTCGGTGCTCGATCCGCAGAGCAGCCGTCCGCCGGCGAGGAGGACGGGCTTGTTCTTCACCGGACCGTCGATGTGCTCGGGCAGCCGGCGCGGGGGCGACCAGCTCTCGCCTCCATCTGCCGATGATGTCAGCATGCCCCACCAGCGCGAAGGGCTCGGACCGCACTTGTAGAAGAGGAGGAGGGGAGCGCCGGGCGGCTGGAAGAGGACGGGATTCCAGCAGGGGTGGCGGTGATGCGTGCCATCGATTCGGGTGTACTGAACGCCGTCGGCCGCCTGCGCGGGGGGGCTCCACTTGCCATCCACGCTGCGCGAGACCCAGATGCCGACGTCCGGGTTTCCCTCGTCGCTGCCGCCGAACCAGGCCGCCACGAGACCGCTCGGCGTCTCGGCGAGCGTGGACGCGTGACAGGAGCGGAAGGGAGCCTCTTCGAAGATGAACTCGGACAGGATCATGCCGGGTGTTCCTCGGCTGTCAGGCTCGGCCGGCGCGGCGGAGCAGGGGAAGAGAAGAAAGAGCAGGCTCGCTGCGGTCGCGGCGATGCGAAGGCCGCGGAGAGAGTCCGGCGCTCGATGCATGGGCGAAGTCCTCCGGTGGGCGGGTTGCGGATCGGTCGCGGGCGCTCCATCAGGCACCGACGCCGGAGCGGATGTCAACCGGTGGGCGCCGGGTGCGGCCGGTCGGGAGGGACCGGAGTATCTGCAGAGATCGCAGGCCGCGATCGAGTCCACCTGCGCACCGACCCCCCGGCCGGCCGGTCGTGCCGCGTCGAGTTGCTGCTTGCGAAGCGGCCGGTGGTGAGCGATAACGACAGGGTAGCGAGCGGGAGAGCGATGGGAGCCGCCGGGAAGGAGTTCCGCGGCCCCCGCCGGCGACCGCCCGGAAACCATGGGCCAGCGAGATGAAGGAGGCGATCATGCGTCGGAGAATGTGCATCCTGGCGGCTGCGTGGGGAATGCTCTGGAGCGCGGGTGCGGTCGTGGCCCAGAACCTGAGGTCCGAGGACGAGGCGAAGATCGCCGCGGCGGTCGAGGCCGTCCCGGCGGAGGCTGTCGTCAAGCCGGCCAAGCCGCGCAAGGTCCTCCTCTACGGCCACTGCAACGGATTCGTCCACGGCGGCGCCATCGCCGCGGCCAAGGTCGCCTTCCCTCTTCTGGGCAAGAAAAACGGCGCCTTCGATGTGGTCGTGAGCGACGACCTCGCGAACTTCGAGCCCGACAAGCTCAAGGAGTTCGACGCGGTCATCCTGAGCAACACCACCGGCGAGCTCTTCATGCCCAAGGGCGGCGGCCCGGATGCGGAGGAGGCGAAGAAGCGCGGCGCGCGGCTGCGGGAGAGCTTCATGGATTTCGTCAAGGGCGGCAAGGGCGTGATGGGCATCCACGCCGCCACCGACTGCTCCTACGGGTGGAAGGAGTACGGCGAGATGATGGGCGGCTTCTTCACGGGCCATCCTTGGAACGAGAAGGTCGGGATCAAGAACGATGACCCCAAGAGTCCGATCAACAAGGCCTTCGGCGGCGAGGGCTTCATGATCAAGGACGAGATCTACCAGTTCAACCGCGGCATCTACAACCGCTCGAAGCAGCGCGTTCTCCTCAGCCTCGACATGGAGAAGACTTCCAAGAAGGGCCAGCGCGAGGACCAGGACTTCGGCATCAGCTGGATCAAGACCCACGGCAAGGGACGCGTCTTCTACTGCGCGCTCGGCCACGACCAGACGATCTTCATGGAGCCGAAGGTCCTCCAGCACTACGTCGCGGGGCTCCAGTACGCCATCGGAGATCTGGAGGC
>JAFGKN010000531.1 GCA_016928605.1 Planctomycetota bacterium
CTGCTCCATCCAGCTCGCCTCGGGCGTCCCGTGCTCGGCGGTCGCCGTCGCGTCCCACGCCGGTCCCAGCGGCGCGTTGCGGCGCGCGACCTGTCGGCCGTTGATGTAGGCGACGAAACCGTCGTCGTACTTGACGAGCAGGTCGAGCGCGTCGACGGACGCCGGGTCCTCCACCGTGAAGGGAACGCGCAGGTAGGCCGTGGGGTTCGCGTTGCGCATCGCGGTCTCGAGGTCGATGTCGATCAGGTGGTCGTACTCCCCGGTGACGTCGTAGCCGATGGCGGCGCTGCCCGCGAGCCAGCCGGAGTCGTCGAACACCCTCTGGTACCACCCGGGCTCCAGCGAGCTGTCGGTCGGGACCCACGCTCTTGCAGGGGCTGCCGACGCGACGAGCACGGCGGCCTCGCCCTGCTGGCTCAGCCCGTAGGAGACATCGGGGAGCTGCAGCGGAAAGGGATCGAACGCGCAGGCGACGCTGGTCCCGTCAGGGCGGACGAGCGCCAGGTACTCGCCGGTGCGGTCCAGGCGGAAGCTCGTGTGGAGCTCGCCGGCGGGGCTGGACCGGTTCTTTCCCGAGGCGAACACCACGAGGTACGCCTGGGGCTCGAGCACCAGCGAGGGGAACCTCCAGAGCGTCAGCTCCCTGCGGGCGTCTGTGAGGAACCAGCCGCCGATGTTCACGGCATCGGAATCCGCGTTGTGGATCTCGATCCAGTCCGAGGCGGCTCCGTCCTCATCCAGGATGCTCGAGTTGTTGTCGGCGAGGATCTCCGTGATGAGGAGATCCTGGGCGGGGGCTGCCGCGTGGCCGGCGAGAAGCAGGCAGAGCGGAAGCCAGGCCGTGACGGAACGGAGAGTCATGAGAAGGCCTCCTCGGCCGGGAGAGAAAGGGCGGAGCCCGTCCCATCGGGGGCAGTCCTCCCCCTCGACGGTAGATGGACGATTGTAGCACCCGGATCCCCTCGCCGGGAGAGAAAGGAGACGGTAGAGCCGTCCGCCGGTGATGCGCTCGCCGGGCGGCTTGAGCGGCTCGTCATCGCGTTCTTCGGAGCGGCGCTGCGCCTGCTCCGGTCGCACGGCCCCGCCCAGCCGCTCGAGCGGGGCGGGCGGGCGCCGTCCGGGACGAGCTGGCTGTATCCCCTCCCGCGCCCCCTGGATCATCTTGCCGTGCCCGCCCTCGGACCTTACAATTGCCCCTGAAGAAGCAGGCAGCTCGGGTCTCTCGGGGGGAACTGACATGCGGCTCGCCCGCGGACGAGGTCCCGCGGGCGGATGAGTTGTCCCGCCCGGAGCGGCAACAGAGCGGAGGTATTCCATGAACGGCAGCTCGATGGAGCGGCTCGCGGGAAGCTGCATCTGTCTCGCGGTCGCCTGGATGCTGGCCGCGCCCCTGTCCTCCCAGGAGGTGCTGGTCAAGATCGGCGACACGTGGAGGTACTTCAAGGGCACCGAGGAACCGTGGATCTCCTGGAAGGAGATCGACTTCGACGACTCCTCCTGGCTCAAGGGCCCGTCGGGCTTCGGCTATTCGGACAACGACGACGCCACGGTCCTGTCCGACATGCAGAACAACTACTGGTCGGTCTACCTCCGCAAGGCGGTCGAGATCCCCGACCTCTCCCAGGCCCGGCTCCTCCAGCTCGGCGTCGACTACGACGACGGCTTCGTCGCCTACTTCAACGGCATCGAGGTGGCGCGGGTCGGGCTGACGGGCAGCCCCCCCGCCTTCAACGCGGCTGCAGCGAGCCACGATGCGACGGGAGTCCTCGAGAAGTTCCTCTTCCCGGCCGGCGCCATGGCCTCCGTCCGCCAGGGCACGAACGTGCTTGCCATCCAGGTTCACAACACGAGCCTGTCGAGCAGCGACCTCACGCTGAGGCCCGAGCTGACGGCCTACTCGCAGATCTGCCCCTTCAATCTCACCTGCACCGTCCTCACCAGCGGCTCGGTCCGCCTGCGATGGCAGACTTCGATCACCCCCGCCCCCTACGATGCGGTGGATATCTACCGAAACGGCGAGTTCCTGGCGACGCTGCCCAACCCCGCCTCGCTCCTCTACACGGACAGCGATCCCCTCTCCGGACAGAACGTCTACCAGGTGGTCGCCATCTACAACGGAGAGGAGTGCAGGGGGGACGACACCCTTACCTGCAGAGTACCGGAGGGCGAGAGCTTCCGCAGAGGCGACGCCGATGACAGCGGCAGCGTCAACCTCACCGATGCGATCCGCATCCTCCAGGCGCTCTTCCAGGGAGGCCAGCAGCCCGCGTGTCCAGACTCGGCCGATGCCGACGACAGCGGGCAGGTCAACCTCACGGACGCGGTCAACATCCTGCAGCACCTCTTCCAGGGGGGAGGCGCTCCCGCGCCGCCCGGCCCCACCGACTGCGGGGAAGATCCCACCGACGACACCCTGGGCGACTGCGAGTACACGTCCTGCACGCCTCGCTGATCTCCGGCGGACCGCAGGAGACGCCACACGGCCACGGCATCGGTCTGGCCGCTCGAACCACCGCGGGCCTCGAGCCGTCGGGACGCGCCGCCGCGGGATGCGAGGGCCCCGCTTTTCCCGGCCCTTCCCGGCCTCGCGCCGGCGCGCCCGCAGGAGGCACCCCTGGGGACCCGAGAGGCGGCTGCACCCGCCCGCGGGCAGCCGCCTCGCCGCCGGGAGCGGCCCCGCGCACGCCCTGCGCGCCCGGGGAGCCTCCCCCGCCGGGCCGGAAATGCGGCCGGATCGCCCGGCGGGCGTCAATTGCCGCCTTCGGCCGCGTGGGGTACTCTTCCTGGGGTCCGCGGGGCCCCCGGATCTCGGTCCAAGTCATCCCCAGACAGGCGTCTTTTACACGTCAGGACTGTCGTGCCCCAGCTCGTCACGGTCGCTGGTCAGGAAATCGAGCTCCACCCGGGCGGTTCCTACACCCTCGGGCGGGATCCCTGGTGCGACGTCGTCGTCCAGGATCGAGCCTGCTCCCGGCGCCACGCGCGGATCTCGGTGAGCGAAACAGGAGATGAGGCTCACGTCGAGGACCTCCAGAGCCGCAACGGGACCTTCCTCAACGGCCGCCGCGTCAACGAGCCCGTGCCGGTCCCCGACGGCGGACAGGTACGGCTGGGATCGACGATCTTCATCTTCACGTACGAGGGAGATGTCGACTGCGATCTGGAGGGGGAGACCCGCGAGTCCTTCAGCCAGGACACGCTCTTCCTCGAGGCGCCCATCGAGGCGATCGAGGGCGGATCGCTGATCCCGGAAGGTGATGCGCAGCTCGGCATCTCCGGCCAGCTCTCCGCCGTCAGCTTCTCCGATCTGCTCCAGATCCTCACCCAGACGCGGCGGTGCGGAACTCTCCGCATCCGGCGCGAGAATCCCGAGGACGGCGTCGCTTCGGTCGAGCTTCGAGACGGCCGCGTGCTCGCCGCCTTCTTTTCCGATCAGGAGGGCATCGCCGCTCTCCACGCGCTCGCCCAGGAGCGACGAGGCTGGTTCCGCTTCGTGGAAACCGACAAGCCCTGCGTGCCCAACATCGACCTGCCGACGCCGCAGCTTCTGCTCGAGCTATGCCGCGTCCTGGACGAATCGTCGGCCTACGAGGAGTCCTGACGCGCCCGGCCCCGCTCTCCTCTCGGGCCGGTCGATCCGCGGCTCGTTGCTGAAGAGCCCGCCGGGTGATAGGCTCGCCCATCGGCAAGAGAGCGCGAGCCGGCTTTCGGTTCGCCGGCCGCTGGCGCGATCCACTAGAGCAGGAGCCGGCGAGGAGGATCGGAAGCCGAGTCCGGTCCAGGCCAGTCGAGTCATGGAGATGCTGAGACCGAACCCTCCGGCGATGGGGCGATGGCCTGTCCGCATGGCGGCCGCCGTGGCGGTCGTGGCCGCCGCGCTGGCGGCGCAGGCTCAGAGCGTGGTCATCAGCGAGATCCACTACGATCCTCCGGAAAAGGCCCTCAGGGAGGAGTTCATCGAGCTTCACAATCCGGGCGGCGCGGCGGTGGACATCTCCGGCTGGTTCTTCTCGAGCGGGATCGAGCTCCGCGTGCCGGCAGGCGTCTCCATCCCGGCCGGAGGGTTCGCGGTGATCGCGGAGGACCTCGCGGGCTTCGCCGCGCGATTCGGCCGCCCGTCCGATCTCGGCCCCTACGCAGGCCATCTCTCGGGAGACGGGGAACGGATCGCGCTCCGCGACGCCGCGGGGGGCCTGGTCGACGAGGTCGACTACGGGGTGGGCTTCCCCTGGCCCTCCGCCTCCGCCGGGGACGGCAGCTCGATGGAGCTGATCCATCCCTCCATGGACAACGATCTCGGGGGGAGCTGGCGCGCCTCGGGCTACGAGGAAAGGGAGCCGGTGCCGCCGCTTCACTTCGTGCCGGCCGGCTCGACGCAGTGGCGCTACCGGCGAGGAGACTCCGAGGCGTCAAGCCCACCCGATGCATGGAGGTACCTCGGCTTCGTCGAGGATGCCGCGTGGGCGACGGGGCAGACCAGCATCGGCTACGGCGACGGAGACGACGCGACGGTCCTCGACGACATGCTCGGAAACTACACCAGCGTCTATCTCCGCCACCGCTTCACCGTCGAGGAGAGATCCGCGCTGCCCGCGTCGATCCGCCTGCGCGTCTACGCCGACGACGGCTGCGTCGTGTGGATCAACGGAGCCGAGGCGGGGCGGTTCCACGTGCCCGACGGAGAGCTGGCTCACGACGCCGTCGGCAGCAACCACGAGGCCTCCTGGGAAGAGGTGGATGTGAGCGCCTCGCTCCTCGAGGAAGGAGAGAATCTCCTGGCCGTGCACGCCTTCAACCAGTCCTTGACGAGCAGCGATGTCTCGATCGACGTCGCGCTGCTCGTGCCCGGGAGCGGCGACGGCGTGATCTTCGGCGAGCCGACGCCCGGAGCTCCGAACAGCGTCTACTCTCCGGTCGCCCCTCCGCAGATCCGCCAGGTGGCCCATGGCCCTCGCCAGCCGCCCTCCGGCCAACCGTTCGTCGTGACCGCCAAGGTAACCGATCCGGAGGGCGTCGCCTCGGTCGCGATCCGCTATCAGGTCGTGGGGCCCGGCGAGTACATCCCGGCGTGGCTCCCCCTCCCGCCCTCGACCCTGCTCGCCGATCCGAACCGCCCCCACGAGCGCAATCCCGAGTTCGATGACCCGGCCCGCTGGACGGAGCTGCCGATGGTCGACGACGGGACGGGCGCCGACGCGTACGCGGGCGACTCCGTCTACACGGTCGTCCTGCCCGCCCAGCCCCACCGGACGCTCGTACGCTACCGCATCCAGGCCGTGGACGGCGCGGGAAACGGCGTCTCCGTTCCCTACATCGATGACCCCTCGCTCAACTTCGCGTGCTTCGTCTACGACGGTGTTCCCGCGTACACCGTGGCGACCCTCACGGTCCAGCCGAGCGGCGTGCCTCACACCTACTCGCGAGAGGTGATGAACTCGCTGCCCGTGTATCACCTCATCACACGCGCCGGGGATCTCCGCATCTGCATCGCGTACGATGGCGCCTACCAGATCCCGAAGAGCAACGAGGCCGCCCGAGACCGCTTCAACTGGGAGGGAGCCTTCGTCTACGAGGGCTTCGTCTACGACCACACGATGTACCGCCTCCGCCAGGCCAACGACCGCTACGGAGGAAGCGGCAAGCGTTCGATACGATTCCGGTTCCCCCGCGGCAACTACCTGCGGGCTCGCGACCAGCGCGGCGAGCTGTATCCCACGCGATGGAAGACGCTGAACACCGGGAAGATGTTCGACAACAAGCGGGTGGGCAACTTCGGGCTGACCGAGACTCTCAACCACCAGCTCTGGAACGCCGTGGGTGTTCCCGCCCCCTGGATGCACACCTTCCACTTCCGGGTGATCGATGCGCCGGAGGAGGCGCCCGCCGGTTCTGGTGGCCAGTACTACGGCGACTTCTGGGGCATGGCGCTCGCCACGGAGAACTACGATGAGCGATTCCTCGAGGCGCATGGTCTCGAGGACGCGAACCTCTACAAGCTGAAAGATGGCATCTACGACGGCAACCGGGTCAAGAGGAACCAGGGGCGC
>JAFGKN010000532.1 GCA_016928605.1 Planctomycetota bacterium
AGGCGCGGCGGCGGGTTCCTGCGTTTGACAACAGGCCGAAGCCCGCTACAATGCCGCTCACCAGGACCGCGAGCTTCCTCACGTCCCACGCCCTGGAGCGAAAGGTGACCCCAGCGATCCCGACCCCGGCGCTCTCAGCGCTTCCGAAGCTCTTGCGTTGCGTCCTGGGCAACGACATCGCAACGCGACAGCAGCGCGGAAGACCGGCTGGACTCCGGGGATACCCATCTGCTCGAGCCGTGCTGCTCCAGCAACCACCTTCGAAACTCCACCTCTCTCTCCGCGCAGCGGTACTGGACGGTCACCAGCCCGCCAGTCCCACAGGCCGGGAGCGCACAGAAAGCCACATGCCGAGATGAACATCGAGCTGCTGGGGCAGGTGGGCGACGCCATCAGCCATCCAGCGTGGATCACGGGATTGGCGATCGCGTTCGGTGTCTTCATGGCCTGGAGCATCGGGGCCAACGACGTGGCCAACGCCATGGGGACTTCTGTCGGGTCCAAGTCGCTGACTCTGATGCAGGCGATCATCATCGCCTCGGTGCTCGAGTTCGCCGGCGCTCTCCTGATCGGCAGACACGTCTCCGACAAGATCCGGCAGGACATCTTCGTCCCCGGCGCCTTCGATGGGATCGTCCACCTCTACGCCTACGGAATGCTCGCCTCCCTCCTCTCCGCTGCTGTCTGGATGATGGCCGCCACCTACTTCGGCCTCCCCGTATCGACCACCCACAGCATCGTCGGCGCTGTCATCGGATTCGGCCTGGTGACGCTCAAGCTCGACCAGATCATCTGGGGCGAGGTCGGAAAGATCGTCCTCAGCTGGATCGTCTCCCCCCTCCTGGCGGGGGTCGTATCGTACGCCATCTTCAGGGCGATTCAGCGCCAGATCCTGTTCCAGAGGGACATGGTGAAGAACGCCAAGAGGATGGCTCCGATTCTCATGTTCCTCGTGTTCCTCACGGTCTTCCTCGTCACCCTGTACAAGGGGCTGAAGCCCGTGCTGAAACCGCTCGGCCTCGAGGATCTCGGCTTCTGGCAAGCCCTTCTCTGCGCCAGTCCGATCAGCATCCTCGCGACTCTCGCGTGCATGCCGCTTGTACGCCGAGTTCGCATAGAATCGTCCATCCTGACGCATGGCCGCAATCCGGTCTTCGTCGATGAAGTGACGATGATCATAGAGCGGATCAAGAAGCTCGCCCATATCGCCGACGAGACCACGAAATCGGCATTGCAGCTCATCCAGGATAAGCTTCAGACGGTCGAAGAGCGTCTTCTGGCGGCGAAGGTCCAGGCGGGCGACTGGGGGACTCCCGAGATGAAGGCGACGGAGAGGATCTTCGTTTACCTTCAGATTCTCAGCGCGTGCGCTCTGGCGTTCGCTCATGGGGCGAACGACGTGGCGAACTCCGTGGGACCCCTTGCCGGCGTCATCCTCGTTGCCAAGGATGGCGTCGAAGGACTCAAGGTCAGCATCAACAACGCCGGAGCGTGGGGGGTCTTCATCCTCGTCATCGGGGGCACGGGGATCGTCTTGGGTCTCGCGACCTGGGGCTGGCGCGTGATCGAAACCATCGGCAAGAAAATCACGGAGTTGACTCCCACTCGCGGCTTCGCGGCCCAGTTCGGGGCTGCCTTGACGATCCTCATCGCCTCGCGTCACGGCCTTCCGATCTCCACGACGCACACCCTGGTGGGAGCGGTTCTGGGTGTCGGATTGGCGCGGGGGATGGGAGCCTTGAATTTCCGCGTCATCAGGGATATCGTCATCTCGTGGATCGTCACCTTGCCGCTTGGGGCTATCTTGACGATTGTGTTTTTCGTTCTTTTCCGATGGATCTTCGGGGGGTAGTCAGGCGAGACTCCCGCCAACGGCCTGCGCCCGGCCGGATGTGAAGAGGCTGCGCCCTTGGGCGCAGGATAGAGATGAGCATCTTCGACAAGCTGTTCGCGGAATCACCGTTCAGAGCGCTTTCAGACCATGCCCGAAAGGTCCATGAGTGCGTCGAGCTGGTCAGGCCCATCGTGCAGGCGCTGTTCGACGGCGATTATGAGAAAATCCTCAAGCTGCAAGATCTCATGTCGAAGACCGAGTACGAGGCTGACATCATCAAGACCAACATCAGGAACAAGCTATCGGCGGGACTTATGCTTCCCGTGAAGAAAGATGACCTTTCACGCTATCTCGCGTACCAGGATGATGTAGCGGATGCAGCAGAGGACTTCGCAGTGGTTGTTTCGCTCCGCAAGACTCAGATCCACCCTGATGTGAGAGACGAGCTCCAGGCGTTTACCGAGCAGGTCATCCAGGTGAGCGAGAAGATGCTCGAGATGGCCGAGACGCTGGTGCTGGTCGCCCAGAGCGGCTTCGCTGGCCAGCACGCGGAAGCCGTCATCAAGGGCACGGAGCGCCTCGGTGAGGAGGAGTGGAAGGCGGACAAGCTCCAGAGGAGATTCGCGCGCCATTGCTACAAGATCGAGGACCAGCTCGACCCGGTGACGCTGATGTTCTACGACAAGTTCTGCCGGACGCTCTCGGACATCGCGAACAAGGCGGAAAACACGGGCAAGTTTCTGCACATGCTCATAGTGCACAGGTAAAGAGCCGCGGCCAGGAGCCTCGGAACGAGCCATGTGTGACTGAAACAACCGCAGAAGCGAGAGAGGTGTAAGCGATGCGTATCGCCGTCTGCACGGACTTCTCCGAGCGCTCGAAGGAAGCCTTTGCCTTTGCTACCGCGCTGGCGGACAAGTTCTCCGCCGAGATCTTTCTCGTGCATCATGCAGCCAGGTCGCTCTTCATGGCTCCGGGTCAGCTGGAGCTGCTTCATGCTTCACTCGAGAAGAAGCTTGCTGCACTCCCCGGCGAGGAGCCGGCATTCCAGAAGGTCAAGCCGACACCCTTGCTCGTACGCGGTGGAAATGCGAGGTCCTTCGGAGAGTCGCTGGCCGCGAAGGGCATCGACCTGCTCGTGCTCTCCACTCACGGGAGAACAGGCGTGGCTCGTTTCTTGATGGGGAGCTTCGTCGAACGGGCGATCCAGTTTGCGCCCTGTTCCGTCCTCGTGTGCCGCAAGCCGGCAAGCGAAGGTGACAGCGGGGAGGAGAAGGCTTTCGGCCGCATATTGATAGCTCACGATTTCTCGCTGGAGGGCGCCCTGGCCGCGGAGACCGCGCGCCAGTGGACCCAGGCCTTTCAAGCCAGAGCGCGGATGCTGCACGTCGTGGACTCCGAGTGCGGCGTGACGGGCTTCGAGATCGAGCTCTTCAGCGACTGGCGAGAGTACCACGAGAAGATGAAAGAACGAGCTCTGGAGCAGCTGCGATCCATCGCCGAGAAGGACTGGGCCGAGACGAACGTCGAGGTCGACGTCGCGATCGGCCACCCCGTTCTCGAGATTCTGGCTCAGGCGGAGGAGTTCGAGGCAAACCTGATCGTCATGGGAACCCATGGAGGTGCGTGCCAGGACCGTTTCCTGCTGGGAACCGTGGCAGAGAAGATCGTCCGCAAGGCGCCGTGTACGGTGCTCCTGGTCCGCGGAGCCGAGACCTGAGATGGAGTCCCCCGCCGCCGCCCTTCGCTCCGCCGGCGGCAAGGGTGTCCCGCTCGCTCGTCTCGGCGCAAGGGGCTGGCGCAATCGGCGGCGGAGGCACGCGCCCGAGCATCGAGTCGAACCGTGGCTGGCGCATCGTCCGCGCGCACGCTCCCCC
>JAFGKN010000533.1 GCA_016928605.1 Planctomycetota bacterium
CCCTCCCCCTCCGCCTCCCCCTCCCCCTCCCTGGCCGCGGCTCGTGCCGATGAACCTGAAGTCATCGACCACGACCTTCAACCTGCTGCGCTTCTGCCCGTCCTGTCCCTGCCACGTGTCCTGGGTGAGGCGCCCCTCGATGAAGATCGGATCTCCCTTCTTCAGGTACTGGCAGATCACCTCCGCCCTCCGCCGCCAGACGGTGACATCGACGAACGTCACCTCCTGGCGTCTCTCGCCGCCCTGGGCGGAGCCTTCGCCCCCTCCCTGAACCGTGTACTCCCGATTCACCGCGATGCCGATGTCGGCGACGGGCACGGACTGCGGCGTGTAACGAAGCTCCGGGTCTCGGGTCAAACGGCCCATCAGAAGCACTCTGTTGTAGTTCATGAGCTCAGCTCCTCCTCCTCCGCTGCCTGGACTCGCCGGGTATCAAGGCGCGCGGCGAATCTCCTCTTCTGGCCCTTGCTCAGGCGCCACCTCCGAGCCGTCCGCAGCGCAGACATCGCGCCACGCCGCGCCGATCGCACAAACGAGAGTTGGCCAGGCTCCGCGGCCGGCGCCGGCCCGAGAGCCTGGTACGGGGCGGCGGCACCCGCCGCCACCGGGCGACCACAGGCTCGCCGGACGCGAACGCTTCGAGCGCCGGCAGCCGGGCAGGTCGCCGATCCGCCTGACCGCGCCCGGGCGCGCGCTCCAGCCGCCGCCGGTCCAGGAAAGCGCCTCTTCCCCCCGCTAGTCGGCAGAGGCCCCGGAGCCACCCTCGGAGTCGACGTCACCGTCCCCCGAGCCCTCGGCCTCCGCCGAGGCTGCGTCAACCTGCGGATGAGACTCTGCGTGCGCTTCTGCCTGGCGCTGACGGCGGCGCTCCAGCTCCTCCTCCAGTCCGTCGTCCTTGGTGACCAGCAGGCGGAGCACCTTTTCTGACAGCTGACAATCCCTCTCGAGACCCGCGATCGAGGCGGAAGACGCGTGGAAGTAGGTTAGATAGTACGTGCCTTTTTTGCAACCCTTGATTTCGTAGGCCAGCTTGCGGTCGGGCCAGCGCTCCGTGAACTCGAGCTTCGCCGAGTTCCTCCGCATCAGATCCTCGACGTGCCGCTCGAGCCCCGGCCAGTCACGGCCGGCCAGATTCGCGTCAAAGAGAAACATCCCTTCGTAGAGATTCAAATATCGCACCTCCGTCAAGACTCACCGCCGCTTCTCGCGCCGCCGGACGACTCCGGCGGGGTCGCGGCGTTGAACCGGTTCATGCACGACTCAATTCCTTCCTGCATCCAGAGTTGGAGGCCAGCGGCCGCCCGCTCCGCGGCTTCGTCCAGGCGCTTCTCCGACTGCGGGTCGAGCGCCTCGAGCACGTAGTCGGCCGGCGGCAGCTCGGCGCGCCGTCCGATCCCGATGCGCAGCCGCGAGAAGCGATCGTGGCCGAGGGCTGCGATGATCGAGGCGACTCCCCGGTGGCCTCCGGACGATCCGCCCGAGCGGAAGCGAAGCCTCCCCTCCGGAAGGTCGAGATCGTCGTAAACCACCAGCAAGCTCTCCGTCAAGTCCTCCTCGCGGTCTTCTCCGAAGTACCCCATGAGGTCCCGGACAGGCGGGCCGCTGAGGTTCATGTAGGCCTGCGGCTTGACGAGGAACACCCTCTCCGCGGTACCGCCCGGCCGGATCCAGGCCTTCGACGCGTAGAGCGTCCCCAGCTTGCGCCGCTCGCCCTCGAACCCGCTCTGGCGGGCGAAGCGATCCACGACCCAGAAGCCGACGTTGTGGCGGGTTCTGGCGTAGCGCCTTCCGGGATTTCCGAGGCCGACGATCCACTTCAGGGCTCTTCTCTCCTGTCGCGGCGCACCCGCGGCGCAGCGGTCGTCTCCCGCTCCCGCGCCGAGACGACTCCGCCGGTGCAGCCCTCGAGATCAGCTCGATCCTTCCGTCTCCGATTCCTTCTTGCGGCCGATGACCTCCGGCTCGGCTGGGGTTGCGGCCGCCTCCGCGGTCGCCTCCTCCACCTCGACGTGAGCCTCGCCGACGGCGATCACCACGGTCTCCGGATCCTCCAGGAAGGTGCAGCCCTCCGGCGGCGTGAGGTCTCGGATCCTCAGAAGCGACCCGAGCTTCACGGCCTCGACGTTGAGCGCGTAACTCTCGGGTATCCTACCGGCCACCCCCGAGATCTTCAGCTCCTTGTGCCGGAACTCGAGGACGCCGCCTCCTGAAACCCCGTGGGGGACTCCGACGATCTCGATCGGCACCTCCAGGGTGATCGACTCGCCCTTGCCGACTCTCGTGATGTCGACGTGCAGGATGTCGGTGCCGAGCCCGTCGTACTGGACATCCTTGATCACCCCGTGCTCCTCGGAGTGGCCATCGATGACGATCTTCACGACCCGGTGTCCCGCCTCGAAGAACTTCCTGAACTCCTTGTCGGCCAGGTACACGTTGAGGTTCTCCTGCCCGTGCCCGTAGATGTTCGCGGGCAACAGGCCCTCCTGCCGCAAACGGCGGGCGGCCCGCGTCCCGAACTGGGCGCGCCGCTTGGCGGTGAGGACATACTCTTCCATCTGCGAGACTCCTAGATCTGCTCTCGACGTCGCCGCCGGGCCGAGGCCGCCGCACTTCCGATCGCGCCGCAGCTCACGCTTGCGGCTCCCGCGATCCGCGGGCCGCCCGGCGTTTCGGTTCCATGTTGCCTACGACAGTTCCCCCGTTCGACGCCGGGCAAAGCGCCCGCGAAACGTCTGCGGGGTCGCGGGATGCTCCGGCCGTCCCGGCCGGCCCGCACGTTCAACTCTCCGCACGGCCGCCTCCGCTCTGCGGGTCCTCGCGCCTGCGGATCGGACGCGCCGGCACTCCGCCGACGGCGCCGCCATCAGCGACGTCCCGGCCGCGCAGCACGACCGCGCCGGCGCCCGTCACCGCGGCCTCGCCGACCTTCACCGGAGCCACGAGGATGGTGCCGCAGCCTATGAAGGCACCGTCCCTCACCACGCTGCGGCTCTTCACCTTCCCATCGTAGTTCGCGAAGATCGTCCCGGCGCCGAGATTGACCCGCCGGCCGACGTCTCCGTCGCCGACGTAGCTCAGGTGCTGGGCCTTGGTGTCCTCGCCGAGCGTCGAGTTCTTGATCTCCACGAAATTGCCGATCACCACTCCTCGCTTCAGCACCGTTCCCGGCCGCAGGTGCGAGAAGGGGCCCACCTCGCAACCCGACTCGATCACGACGCCGCTGCGGATCACAGTGAACGGCAGGAGACGAGCCCCGGGCTCGATCCGCGCCCCCGACTCGACGAACGTGCTCGCCGGATCGTCGACCGCCACCCCCGCATCGAGCAGATCGCCCACGATGCGCTCGCGCAGGAGCGCCGCGGCGCGGGCCATCTCACGGTGGCTGTTGACCTGCGCGGTCTCGCTCTCGTCCTGAACCTCGAACGTCTCCACGCGGGCTCCGCCGCGGGCCGCCGCCACGACGACGTCGGTCAGGTAGAGCTCGCCCTGCCGGTTCTCCGTGCCGATCTCCCTGTAGAACCGGATGAACGACGACGCCCGGAAGATGTAGGTTCCGACGTTGACCTCCCGGATCTGCCGCGTCGTCTCGTCCGTGTCCGGCTCCTCGACGATGGCGACGATCCGCCCCTGCCCCTGTCCACCCGAGGAGTCCCGGACCAACCGCCCGAATCCCGTGGGGTCCGCCTTGGAGCAGGTGAGCGCCGTCAGGTCGGCGTTCGTCTCCTGGTGGCGCGCCACCATCGCCTCGAGGGTCGCGGGCCTCAGGAGCGGCAGGTCGCCGTTGATGACGAGGACGTGGAGGTCGCCCGAGCGCACGCCTTCGGCCGAGAGCCGGCTCAGGAGGGCCTCGATCCCGACGTGGGCTGCATGGCCAGTCCCGAGCTGCTCCTCCTGGACCGCCCAGTGAGCGCGTCCCGCGAACCGCTCCTGGATCAGATCACGGCCGTGCCCGATCACGACGGTCGGCGGGACCGAGCCGATCTCTGCCGCGAGCCGGAGCGGATACTCCAGCAGGGGCCACCCCAGCAGGGGATGCAGCACCTTGGGGAGGTCGGAGCGCATCCTCTTTCCCCTTCCCGCTGCGAGTACGAGCCCTGCCAGCATCTTCGATCCTCGATTCAACGGCACTTGCCACGGTGTGCCGGCAGCGTCCGAGCCGCCGGGTTCCCGCGACGGAGCGGAGGCTGGGGCCCCCTGCTCTCCAGACGGGTGAGAGTGGTTACCCGGTGAGGACTCGAACCTCAAATAGCAGGACCAAAACCTGCTGTGTTACCAATTACACCACCGGGTATCACGACGGTTTTCCAGCGGCCGAGCGGGCCGACAGCCGGGTCCGAGACCGGCCGTCTCTCAGCGGGCTCGCCGAAAAACGGCCGAGCTCGAGCTCCGTGTCCCATCCGTTGTCCGAGGCTTCGCGGCGGATGGATCTGACGAAACGCGTCGGCAGCCCCAGCGGCGAGCTCGCTGAAGCGCACCGCGCGGCGGTCTCGCATCCCGTCCCCCTCACCGCAACCCGTGAATTCCCGGGCGCTTGCATCCGGAGCCGGGCTTGACAGGCGGGACACACTCGCGAAAACCCGGGAGTATAGTCAGGCGCCCGAGGAGAGTCAAAGCAAATCACAACACCGGTCCTCGACGTCGTCTGGCCTCGACAGCTCGAGCGCGAGGAAGCGCGACCAGGTCTCCATCCCGGCCGTCTCGCCGGCCAGGTCAGCCCGGCGGACCCAGCGCCCTTCGAGCTGGCCGACCTCGCGCACCCGGATCCGGGGCGCCTCCAGATCCACCCGGTACACGACGCCGAAGTGGACCTGTCCCACCGCGTTCGACTCATCGTTGAGCACGCCCGCCACCCTCAGCCGGTAGCTCGAGTCCACCACGAGCTCCTCTTCCAGCTCCCTGAGGAAGGCGCGCTCGAGGATCTCCCCTCCGCGCCCCGGCGCCCCGTCCTGCGGATTGACGTGCCCGCCGACTCCCAGGCTCAGGAGGTCGTGAAGGCGCGCCTCCGCCCCTCCGCGGGTGCGCCGCAGGAGGAAGACGCGGTCTCCGCTCGTGACGAGTCCGTAGGGGATGATCTGCTTCAGCCCCGGGTCCTCCTCCGCGGACCGCCTCGCCGCGAACCGTCCCCGGTGGGCCATTCGCTCGAGGTAGGGACGGCCGTCCCCGGGGATGAATCCCTGCGGGGTCTCCTCTCCGCTCAGGAAAAGATCTCCCCGGGGCACCACCAGAACCCGCTCATCGCTCATCGCGCCATCCTCCTCATCCTCCTCGGCTCTGCGCAGCAGGGTTCGCCGCATGTTACCGCTGGGTCTCCGGGGACGGAAGCCCCCACCGCGCGGCGGAACCTGTCCTGAACTCTTTGCATTTTTTGGACTTGCAGGCGACTCTCGCAGGGCTGCGGCGGCGCGGACGGCACGTTTCCGGATCTCGCCGGGGCGGGCGGCGGGAGCGACCGGTCGACAGGGGCTGCACATCATCCTACCCTTTGATCGAGAGAGGAGCGCCCTCCGGACCCGCAGCAGCGCGCCGGGGCCGCCGGAATCACCGCACATCAGCCAGGGAGAGAGGGATGACGAGCCCTTCTGAGGGGATCACGATGCAAGGGGATTCGAGGAGAACCGGAAGCGCCGGCACTCCCCGGGAGCTTCTCGCGCAGTTCGCCTCGCTGCTCCAGCAGAACGATGGCGGCGGCGTTCAGAGGCGGCTCGAGGAGCTTCAGGAGAAGGTGGAGTCCCTGGCCCTCCGGCTCGATACCGCCCCCGCGAGCTTGCGCGAAGGCTCTTCCGGTGGCCCCTCTGCGGCGATCTCCGAGGAGCTGATCGGACAGAAGCTCAAGAAGCTCCTCACAGGGATCCTCTTCGAGAGCGGGATCCTCGAGAGGATCGTCTCCGCCGCGGTCGAGAAGCAGCTGAAGGGCCTCGATCTCTCGGGCGGCGCCGGAGGCGGCGCCGATGCGCTGAAGAAGGAGAGCGTCCGCCTCGTCAAGGAGTTCCTCTCCCAGAACCTCGCCGGTCTCTTCCAGAAGGAGATCCGCGCCGCCGTGGCGAGCGAGATGCAGAGCTTCATGGCGGGAGAGGAGATGAAGGTCCTCATCGACGACAAGTTCCGCGCCATCCAGCTCTATCTGACCACCGAGGTCGTCCCCAACAACGTCAAGCAGATCCTCAGGAATCTCTCCCAGAGGCGCGCTTGATGCCCCCGGGGCCCGCGGGCCGCTCCGCCGCCCGTCTCCTCATCACGCCGCCGGCGGCTCCGCGCGTCCGCGGACGAACGCCCTCAGAAGGGTAGCTCTCCCCCGCGGCCCGATGCGGCCGCCCGCCACCGCGTCGATCGCGCGGAAGTCGCGAGACCGGCCCCGCGCCAGGTGCTGCACCCAGTAGGGCCAGCCGACGAGATCCTTCACTCCCAGGGGGCGCAGGCGGATCGCTCGGCCGGCCCGGAGAGCCACCGGCAGGACGAGCCAGGGGATCTCCTCGCGGGCCCGGCTCAGCGCGTCGGCTGCCCCCAGGAGGGAGGGAAAGACCTCGCCGGGCGGCGTCTCGCACTCGGAGAACTCGATGGAGTGATCGATCCGAGATACGCCGCCGTCGATGCCGTCGACCGCGAGGAGCAGGCGGCGGCTCGAGCCTCCTCTCCTCTCGCGCGCCTCCGCCTCCACCAGGTAGACCGGCAGATAGACGAGCTCCAGCCGGACCGGCCGCGGCCGCCGCAGGAGGATGCCCCTCCTCCTCGAGAAGCGCGCAGCGGCCTCGCCCGACGAGAGCCGGGGAGGGAGCGGCCGAGGGGAGCGATCAGAATCTCCAGTAGACATAGACGTGCACCGCGAGAAGCAAGAGGGCCCACCAGCGAAGGTCGCGCCACAGGGCCGTGTCGGGCGCGCCCCGGAGGATGTAGGCCCGAGGGAGAATCATAACGCCTGCCGCCAGGAGCAGGAAGAACCCGACGAAGAGACAGCGGGCGATGGAGACCTCGTTCACGGCTCCTCCTCTCCGCCCCGCGCCTCGAGGGCCGACTGAGCCTCGGTGTCGTGGAAGGTGGCCCGGAAGACGAGGCCCCGGAGCTCGGAGACCGGCCGCGGCCGCGTCGCGAGGCTGGCAGCGACGAGAACGCCGGCCGTCGAGAGAAACGAGACGAGCGCGATGAACATGAAGGGCTCCTCGCACTGAAAGGGTCTGGCGCCCGCTTCCGCGGCCTTCTGCCAGATGGTCAGACCGAGGCCCACCGCGAGGCCGGCGAGCAGAGCGACGAAGCCGCCGGATGCCGTCGCCCGCCGCCAGAACATGCCGATGAGGAGCAGAGCCCAGGTCGGCCCCTGGACGATGGACAGGATCGCCTGGATGAACTCGTAGATGCCCGCGAAGATGCCGCAGAACGGCACCGTCGCCACGCCGAAGACCACCAGCACCAGCGTCAGGAGCTTGCCGAGCCGGAGCAGGCTCCGGTCATCCAGCCGCACGCGGCACAGACCGGTGATGATGTCCCGGCTGATGATGGAGGCGGCTGAGGTCAGGAAGGAATCGACGCTCGACATCAGCGCGGCCAGGAACCCGGCGAAGACGAGTCCGGTCAGTCCGACGGGGAGCAGATCCTTGATGAGCTGCCCGTAGGCCTGGTCTGCGTCCTCGAGCTGCGGGTAGAGAGCGAGGGCGAGAAGCCCCGGGAGGACCACGAGGATCGGGATGAAGAACTTCAGGGCGCCGGCGAAGAGGGTGCCGGCCTTCGCCGACCACTCATCCCTCGCGCCCAGGGTGCGCTGGACGATCTGCTGGTTGCCGATGAAGTAGGCGGGCGCCTGCACGAGGGCGAGCCCGAAGAGGACGCCGGTCCACGGATAGGGAGTCTTCGTGTCATGCGGCAGGAAGAGGGAGAAGTGCGAGTCGTGGCCGGCCGACTCGAGACTCTCCCTGAGGCCGCTCAAGCCCCCCGCGCCGAGATCCGGGTGCTGGAATCCGATGGCCAGGACGATCAGCGCGCCGAGGAACATGATCACGAGCTGCACGACGTCGGTGTAGACGACCGCCGCCAGCCCGCCGGCCACGGTGTAGGCGCCCGTGAACGCCGCTGTCACCAGCACATAGGTCCAGAGGCGGATCTCGACGGCATCCTCGGGGATCAGCCCCGCCCAGGGGCGGGCGCCGAGCAGGTTCTCGAACATCTTCGCGGCGGCCAGGAACATGGCGCCCAGGATCAGCACGAGATAGATCGTCCAGATGATCGACTGGACGGCGCGGACCCTCTGATCGTAGCGGCGCCCCATGTACTCCGGAACCGAGTAGACGCCCGCTCGCCAGTAGTAGGGTATGAAGATCAGCGACGCGATGATGATCGCGGGGAGCGTCCCGATCCAGTCCATGTTGGCGGCGGCGATGCCATAGCGGTAGCTCGCGCCAGTCAGGGAGACGAAGTCGATGGCGCCGATATCGGAGACGACGATCGACATGCCGATCGCCCAGAAGGGCAGATTGCGCCCGGCGAGAAAGTAGTCCTCCTCGGTCTTGACGAAGCGGCTGAAGCAGAGGCCGAAGCCGAGAAGTCCCAGCAGGTAGACCGCGATGATCGCGATATCGATCCAGTGGAGGCTCATCTCTGCTCAAGTAGGCAACAAACTCGATGGCGCGTCAAGCAGCAAGGCCCCGGGCCCGCGGGGCTCGCGCCGCGCCGCCGCGCGGAGCATCGATGAGATTCCTGCGACGGCGGCGGCGCGCCCCTCGCAGCATCACCCCTCGCCCCGGCCGTGCGCATCGAGCCACTCGACCAGCAGCTCCAGCTTGATCTTCCGCTGGGGACGGGCGCGAGCGCCGATCTCCGCGAGCCGGGCATCGATCCAGCGCCGGGCGCTCGCCGGATCCTCCGTCTCGATCTCCAGCTCGTAGCGCTCCGAGCCGTCGGGGAAGATCACGCGGTCGATCTCCAGGACGTGCTCGCCGGCGCGCCGCGCGCGCTCCGTGCGGATCACCCCGAGCCTCCGCAGCTCGATCGACGGACCGAAACGCCGGAGCGCCTCGCGCGCGGCGTTCCAGCCGCCCTCGAGGAGGAGAGCCGGTCGCTCGATGACGCGATCGAGCACCTCGTCAGCGATGGCATCCTCGACCTCGATCGCGTCGAAGTACCCTCGCTCGCCCTCGGACTCGCTCCCCTGCTTGAAGGTCAGGACGGTGCGCGAGGAGCGCCGGATCCGCAGAACCGCTCCGCCCCTGAGAAGCCGCAGGTCGCTCGAGTCGAAGTAGTGATCCTCGTGAACGGCCGTCCCCTCGGACGCTCCGACCGAGGCGGCGGCGATCAGCCGCTCGAACGCCTCCCGCCCCTCCAGCTCCAGCTTGAGCTCCCTCTCGCGGTACACCGCCCGACCGCTAGCTGGATTCCTGGGCGCGCCGGATCTCGCGGACGAGGTATCGGAGCTCCGGGAGGATGAGCTTCTCCATCCCCAGCTGCACTGGCCTCGCCGCCGCGGGCAGCGAGAAGACGAGCTTCCCGCGGGCCGTTCCTCCGGTCACGCGCAGCGCCATGGCTGCCGATCCGATCTCCTGGAAGCTGAGCATGCGCAGGATCTCGGCGAAGCCGGGGAACTCCGTCTCGAGGAACGGTCTCACCACGTCGACCGCGGCCGCGCCCGCGCCGGGACCGTCGGCGCCGCTGACGAGCACGACGTCGAGGTCGTCGGCCGCCAGCCAGTGCCGCAGCACGAGAGCGAGCTTCCCCGGCTCCTCCGGCACGAGAGTCCGCTCGACGACCGCGTGTCCCCGCTCGACGAGCAGGCGCGCGATGAGCTGGCCGCTCTCGTCGGTCTCGATGGTGCGCGTGTCGCTGGCCGTGATCACGGTGCAACGGAGCTGCTTGGGGATGCCGCGCCGGCTCGTGGTCTGCCTGTCGTTCATCGACACCGAACTCCTTGGCGGGGTTCGACCGGGACGCGGGACGCTGAACGCAGCCTCAAGATTCGGGGATCTCGAGCGCCGAGGTAGCCGCCCCCTTGGAGAACGCGATCGGCGTTCGGTCGGCGAAGCTCTCGTCGACCTCGTGCCAGGAGACGCTCTCCGGCTGCTGCAGATCCCAGACGAGCAGTATGGTCCGGCTGTCGCGGCGGGAATTGAAGTAGACGAGGCCGCGGCGCGGATCGCGGATCGTCCCGCCGAGGATCTGGATCTCGCGGTTGTAGCTCTCCAGGTCGCGCTTGCACTCGGCGATCTGGTTGCGGAGGCTGTTGATCGTCTCATGAATCTCGACGGAGCTGAACTTGCGCGAGATCACCACCAGCTCCTCGAGACGCTCCTGCTTTCTCCGCTTCTCCTCGAAGCGCTCCACGACGTCTCTCGTCACCCGCCGCAGCAGGGGAGAGCGACGAAGCACCTCTTCCGGCGAGAGGAAGGAGACCTTCTCGGCTTTCATGAAATCGGTCGGAGCCACTGCAGAATCCGTATGCAGGCTTTCGAGACGTTCGGCATCGCGGATTCTAAGACCACATGCTGCGCGATGCAAACGTCAATTCCAGGCCCCTTCTGTCCGATAAACCGCGCGCATGCCGACGCGCCGCGAAAAACTCGCCCGCGCGGATACGGCCGCCCGGCATCATCGCCGTCCGGCGGGCGAAGCGGCTGACATCCCGCGGGTCTCCGCCCCGCGCCGCCCGAGCGGAGAGCGCCCGCGCGCACGGCGACCACGCCGCGGCAGCCTCCGCGGCCCCGAGACCTCGGTCTCGAGGCCCAGAGAGCCGGCGCGAGACAGCCGACACCGCGGATTCAGGAGCGCGTCTCCCCCTCCGGGTGCGCCCTGCGGAATCGGTCCTCGAGATGCGCGATGCGATCGCTCACCCGGCGGATCTGCCAGAAGGTCGCGGCCGTGAAGAGCCCGATGAGACCGCACGCGAGCCCGTAGGCCCAGAAGATGTACGCCTGGAAGTCCGGCGCCGCAGCGGAGCTGCTCCCGGCGCCAGCGTCGCCGGCGCCCCCGGCGGTCACGGCCTCGGCCAGCGAGGCGCCGAGCAGAGCCCAGAGGCTTTGGAAACCAGCTGTCATGGGATCACCACCTCGTCGTCACACCATCGTCACATACCCGACCGGGAAAACGCGTCATCCAGCCGACCGGCCTCGTCCTCGGCGCGCAGCACCTGTCTGCGGAGCCTCCAAAGCGCGCTGTAGAGGACCAGGAACGCCGCCGCCCCCAGCCACTGCGTCGTGTTCATGGCCGCGCCCTCCACGCTGACGCTCGCCGGGTGGCTGTGGCTGGCGGTGCCGAACCACCGGATCGCGAAGTAGACGAGGGGGACGTTGATCGTCGCCAACGCGGCGAAGACCGCGCAGTAGCGGGCCCGCCGGCCGGGCTCCTCCACCGCGCCCCGCAGCGCCAGGTAGGCCGCGTACGTGAACCACATGATCGCGACGGTCATGAGCCGCTTGTCGCGGAAGTCCCAGAAGATCCCCCAGGCCGCCTTCGCCCAGACGCTGCCCGTCAGCAGGGTCACCGTAGAGGCCACCACGCCGATCTCGACGGCCGAGGCGGACCAGTGGTCGAGCCGCTCCAGGCGAGACGGGCGCAGCAAGGACGCGGCGGCCAGCACTCCCGCAGCGGTGAAGAAGATGAGCGAGCTGAATGCGGAAGGAAAGTGGATGAAGAAGATCAGGTAGCTCGCTCTGATCCCCTCCGCTTCGGCCGGCACCCAGAAGGCCGCGCAGCCGAGCGTGGCCAGGACCAGGATCCAGCCGAGGGCGCTGTGCAGCTGTGGAGGCATCTCGGGTCTCACTCCTCGACGACCTTGGGAAAGATCAGGAATCCCGCCAGCAGGTATATGACGTCGAACGCAAGGACCATCACCGCGTAGGCCGGCAGGCTCAGGCACGGGCCCAGAGCGCCGGCCGCCACGTCCACGCCGAAGGTCGCTGCCTGGCTCCGCAGCGTGAGATAGATCACCGGCAGGAGCAGGGGGAAGAGGAGGATGCGCAGCACGACCTCGCCCCCCCGGCGCAGGGAGGTGGTCATGGCCGCCAGCAGGACGCCCGCAGCCATGTATCCGAGGGTGAAGACCCCCAGCGCCGCGAAGAGCGGGGGCAGCCTCGCCAGCTCGCTCAGGTTGAAGAGCGGACAGTAGACCAGGACCAGGATGGCCTCCATGATCATGACATACGTCCAGGTCGCGGCGACCTTGGCGAGGTAGAAGATCCCCGCGTCGAGCGGGGCGAGGAGGATCCCCTCGAGCGCTCCCCGCTCGCGGTCGGCGGCGAAGGACTGGCTGAGCCCCACGGTGCCGGCGAACAGGACGGCGATCCAGAAGACGACCGGACCGACCCGGCTCTCGAGCCCCGCCA
>JAFGKN010000534.1 GCA_016928605.1 Planctomycetota bacterium
GCCAGGATGGACTTTCGGAATGGGCTCTGAGGAGGCAATCCAGTGAACGGTTTCGTAGGGCACGGGGAATCTCGGAGCGACGGTGTGCGCAGCCGCGCGGGGATCCCCTCGCGCGACGCTCGCCGGGGCGGAATCGCCGGCATGAGGGTCGCTCTCCTGGGGCCGCGCAGGAGTCATCTCGCCCCCTGTCTGTCTGTCTGCCTCTTCTTCCTCGCCGCGCTGTGCGGAGCGCCGGCGGCCGCCGCCAACTACGTCACGCGCATCGACACGCAGGAGGTCTTCGAGTCGGTGACGATCCCCGAGGGCTTCCGCGACGACCTCCTGCGCACGGGCAAGTACCTGGCGCCGGCCGACGCAGACCCGGATCTCCTCCCCACGGTTTTCCAGGATGTGCACGTGTACCCTCGCCATATCGAGTTCATGGCGGGGGAGTTCCCGGAGCGGTTTCCTTCCCTGACTCCAGAAGAGTACCAGGCGCTGGTGGAGGTCCGGGCGACCCGCCGCTACTGGGCCGGCTCACTCTACGGGATCCTTCCCCGCGAAGGAGATTGCCAGTACGGTTTCACGGTCTTCACGGCTAGAGATGAGGCCAGCGAGCTTCCGACCCGCGAGGAGGTGGAGTCGATCGTCGCCAGGCTGAGCGAGAGCTTCACTCTGGGGGATCTCTGCTACGTGCCTGAGAGCGGCGCTGCGGAGAGCGCCGCGCGGGAGTGGATCGATCCGCCCTTCTCGATCTACTTCCTCCAGCCGGACACCGATGTCGTCTACGAGGCCTACACGTCGGGCACGACCTACGGCCACGTGCGGCTGCTGAGGGCCGCCGACGCCGAGAGGCTGAGCGCGAGCGGCTCTCTGCGCTGGCAGGACCTGCTGGTCATCGACGGCGTTCCCGCGTTTCTCGAGTCCGTAGTCGCCGGCATCGTGACGGGGGCGCGTCAGGGAGAGCTCAGCCACCTCAACGTGAGAGCCGCGCGCCGCGGGACTCCGAACGTCTTCGTGCGGGACGCGCACGATGCCTTTCGCGCCTTCGACGGCGAGCTCGTCCGCGTCGCGTTCGGCGTCGGCAGCTACGAGCCGCCCGTCATCGTGGAGGAGGCGGAGGCGGAGGCCTGGTGGGCGGAGCACAGGCCGCGGCTGGATCCTCCTGCGCCTGTCGATCTCGACTGGACCGATCTCTCGGCGATGCGGGATGCCGTCGATTCGCGGGAAGTGCTCGTGAGCCGCTTCGGCGGCAAGGCGACCAACCTCGCCCTGCTCAACGGCTGCCTGCCGGAGGAGATGCGGCTCGCGGCGTTCGCCATCCCCTTCCACTGGTACGAGGACTTCATCGACACCAACCGGGTCCTCGACTACCGCCAGGTTCCTCCGCGCTTCGTCACGCTCAAGGAGTACATCACCTGGACGCTGGAAGAGCCCTCGTTTCGCAGCGATCCGGAGCGGCGGGCGCTCTGGCTGGAAGAGCTCCGGAGAGTGATGGAAGATGGCACCCTCAACAGCGATCTCGTGGCTGCCCTGAGAGAGCGGATCCGAGAGGTCTTCGGTTCCGCGGACGTCATGGTGCGCTTCCGCTCCTCGTCCAACATGGAGGACAATCTCGAGTTCAACGGCGCCGGCCTGTACGACTCGACATCGGTCTGCGCGCTCGACTCCGAGGATGGCGACGATGATGGGCCGTCTCAGTGCGATCCGGACCAGGACTCCGAGCGCACGATCCAGCGCGGGCTGCGGCGGGTGTGGTCGAGCCTCTGGAATGCGCGCGCCTACGAGGAGCGCGAGTACTATCAGCTCCCGCAGGAGCAGGCCCGGATGGCCATCCTCGTCACGCCGGCCTATCCCGACGAGGCAGCCAACGGCGTGGCCTTCACCGGCAACCCCGTCAATCCACAGGACAAGCGGTACCTCATCAATGCGCAGCTGGGGGATGTCAGCGTCGTCACGCCGGAGGATCCGTCGATCGTGCCGGAGCGGGATCTCCTCGAGATCACGGGAGGAGAGGTGACCGGCATCATCCGGGCGCGCGCGTCATCTCTGGTCCCCCCCGGCTCCTTCGTTCTCAGCGACGAGCAGCTCTCGACCCTGGGCTCCGTCCTCTACAGCGTGGAGGAGTCCTTCCCCATCGACTATGGCCCTTTCGATCCTGAGTGGGTTCTCCTCGACTTCGAGTTCAAGTTCACGCAGGCGGGGGATCTCGTCCTCAAGCAGGTCCGGCCCTTCCTGATCGCCGAGGTCGCGGGCGCGGGGCCCACGTTCCACCTCGTGATTACGGAGGACACCGCCTTCGAGGGCGTTCACCTCTTCGACCGGAGGCTGGACGACGAGCAGCGCCTGCTGAGCGCGGGGCGGTTCCGTGCGGGGACGTTTCCCCTGGCGACCACCGGCGCGCATAGCAGCGCGGAGCTCATCGACGACTTGAGGATCGGCGGCCGCGACCGCGAGGCGCAGGCGCAGGGACCCGGAGATCTCACGTTCACGGTCCGCGGCGATCTCGCCGCGCCGACGTACACGTTCACCTACATCCAGCGCTTCGAGGTGGAAGGCCGGGTCTACGAGCTCGCGATCAGGAACCTGAGCTTCAAGGACGAGGAAGGATCGAGGGAGATCATCTTCGATGACGACTATCTCTCGCGCACCGGCATCTTCCTCGGCGGCCTGAACATGACGGCGGTCCCCGTCGACGACCCGGAGAATGCCTTCGAGCGCGTCATCTTCGGGGGAGCCGGCTACCGGGGGCTGCCGCTCTACCGGGCCGATCTCGAAGGAGGAGGAGACCGCATCGAGCTGGACTACCGGCTGCTGCGCGTGCTGGAGCCGACCGCCACCGGCCCCGCGAACCTCGTCCGGGCGCGCGTCGAGATCCAGGAGGGAGTCCAGGAGGTGACCGATTACTGGCGCCTCGTCTACCGGGCGGGATTCCACAACATCCTGCAGCGCTTTCGCATCCTGCTGGATCCGCCGCTGGGGGATGCGCACGCCGTCGAAGTCCACGAGCCCTTTCCGCAGGGCTCGATACCGGCGCGCGGATTCGTGCTCGGCTCGGATCTCGAGATCCTGCGGACGCTGACCATCGACCGCTACGAGGAGCGGCTCCTCGAGGATCCGCGCGAGGCGCTCTTCGTCCGCGGAGATGCCAACGCCGACGGCCGCACCAACATCTCCGATGCTCTCGCGATCCTCTTCTACCTCTTCCTCGGGCGGACGTCTCTCCCCTGCAGGGATGCGCTCGACGTGGATGACACGAGCGCGATCGACCTCGCCGACGCCATCCACCTCCTCACGTATCTCTTCAGCGCGGGCGCGCCGCCGGCGGAGCCTTTCGCCGCGTGCGGAACGGACGCGACTCCGGACGACGGGATCCCGTGCGTCTCGTTCGATCCGTGCGGGGCTCGCTGAGCGAGCACCCCCGGCAGATCAGGGGCAGGGCGGGAAGCTCAGGCAGGTCAGAGGATCAGGCGTCGGGTCCGGTCCGCATCTCGCGATCGGCGCGGGGGGCGCCGCCCCACCGAGGAAGAGGAACATCAGGAAGTGGACCGCGTCGGTCAGGTTGACGAGTCCGTCGTCATCGACGTCGCTCGTGCGCAGGCAGACCGGCTCCGGATAGCCCATGAAGAGGTGGCTGAGCGTTCTTACGGCATCGGAGAGATCGAGA
>JAFGKN010000074.1 GCA_016928605.1 Planctomycetota bacterium
CGGGCTGCCTCGAGCCGCTTGAGGAGCTGGATCTGGTGCTTCTCGAGCTTCTCGCGCTCCTTCTCGACATCGACCATGCCGGGCACGTAGATGTCCACGTCGCGGACGACCTTGACGGCCGCGTCGCGCGAACGCTCGAGCGAGGGTGCGATCTTCAGCGTCCCGATCCCCGCCATCTGGGCGATCAGCCGCGAGAGATCCGCGAGAGCGCCGGCCGTCGCCCCATCCGCCCGGATCCGCGCGTCGATCTTGCCGCTCGGCGCCACTCCGTACTTGGCGCGGATGTCCCGCACGCCGCGGATCACATCCTGGAGGAAGGAGAAGCGGTCCTCGAGGGCCGCATCCTGCCACTCCGCCCGCGCCTGAGGCCACTCGGCCTGGATCAGCAGCTCCGAGGATGGCAGAGGCGAATCGATGCCGCGTCGGGGAGCCTGCTCGCTCAGCCGGTGCCAGAGAGCCTCGGTGATGAACGGCACGCAGGGATGCAGCAGCCGGAGGATCTGGTCCAGCACCGCCGCGAGCACCTGCCGAGCGACCGGAGCGAGGCTCTCGTCGCGCATCCTCGGCTTGATCAGCTCGAGATACCAGTCGCAGAGCTCGGACCAGAAGAAGTCCCTCGCCGCGGAGATGGCGAGCGAGGGATTGTAGGCCTCGAGCGCTGCCTCCACCGCCTCGGTCGCCCGCGAGAGACGCGAGAGGATCCAGCGGTCCTCCACCTCGAAATCTTCCCTCGCCAGCGGCCGGAAGGAGACATCCTGCAGGTTCATGAGAGCGAAGCGGAAGGCGTTCCAGAGCTTGTTGCAGAAGTTGCGGCCGACGTCGAACCGGTCGCTGATGGGCTTCGCCGCGGGGACGTCATCCATCGTCCCGAGGACGTCGAACTCCTTTCCTGTCTTGGGGCAGATGTAGGTGAAGATGCTCCGGCCGTGCTTGGCCGTGGCGAGGTCGACCTGCTCTCCGCTGAACGGCGAGATCGCTTGCACCGGAAGCCGGATGTCCTGCATGCCTGTCTGCATCTCGCAGAGCACATAGCGCATGGCGTCGGCGCCGTACTGGTCGATGATGTCGGCGGGATCGATGCCGTTTCCCTTCGACTTGCTCATCCGCTCCCCTTTGCCATCGAGGATGTTGGCATGGATGAAGCAGTCGGTGAACGGAACGTCGCCGAGGTTATAGAGCCCCATCACGTTCATGCGGGCGACCCACAGCGTGATGATGTCGCGCGCCGTGACCAGGCAGGAGCCGGGGTAGTAATAAGACAGGCAATCCTCGGCGCCCCCTGCAGCGCCGAGCGGCGTGCGGCCTTCGCCCACCTCGGCCGTCTCGGGATCGGGCCAGCCGAGCGTCGAGTGAGGCCAGAGACCGCTCGAGAACCAGGTGTCGAGCACATCCGGATCCTGCGCGAGCCCAGCCGCCTCGAGAATCGCGGCGAGAGCCTCCTCCGACCGGCCGTCGCGAAGGCAGACGAGGATCTCCGCGTCGCCATCCGGGGCGCAGTCCGAAAGGAGACGGCCGGCGTCGCAACCAGCGTCGAGCAAGGCGCTGGATCCATCCGGCAGGACGAGCCGAGCGCAGACGTCCTCGCGGCTCAGATGCGCCCGGATGGCGTCGACGGTCTCCTTCAGCTCCGCCGCCGGGAAGCTGCCCCCCCAGATCGGGATGCGATGCCCCCACCAGAGCTGGCGGCTGATGCACCAGTCCCGCTTCTCGGTCAGCCAGTTCCGATAGGTGTTTCCGTAGCGGACCGGATCCGGGTGGAACACGAGCCGGCGTCCGGAGGGGGACTTCCACTCGCCCGACGCGGCGTCGATCGCCGCCTGCGCGAGGCCGGCAGCGACGAACTCCTTGGCGGTTCCGCGCCCGCAGACGATCCCGCCCTCCACGTCGCCCATCCTCACGAACCACTGCTTGGAGAGGTACGGCTCGATGGGCGTCTTGGACCGGTCCGAATGGCCGATCTCGGTGAGCCGCTCCTCGACGGCCTCGAGGAGATCCCGCGCGTCGAGATCGGACACCACGAACCGCCGCGCATCGAAGCGGTCGAGCCCCCTGTACCGCCCCGCGTTCTCGTTGAGCGTGCCGTCGGGGTTCAGGATGTTGATGATGTCGATCTCGCCGCTGTGGCGCGTCCAGACGTCGTAGTCGTTGGGATCGTGAGCCGGCGTGATCTTCACGCAGCCGCTTCCCAGCTCCGGACGGGCCCACTCGTCGAGGATGAGGGGGATGGGCCGGTGGACCAGCGGAAGCATCACCTTCCGCCCACGCCGCGCCATCTCGGCGAGCTCGAGAAGGCGCGGGAGATGCGTTTCCCTCCGATTCTCGATGCGCGCCAGCTCCTCGCGGAGGGCCGGCCGGTCCCGCTCGCCAGCGGCCTCGAGCTTGCGCCGCAGGTCTTCGATCGCCTGCTCGAGGGCTCCCGCGGCATCGGGATGACAGGCGACAGCCGTGTCGCCGAGCATCGTCTCCGGCCTCGTCGTGGCCACCACCACGAACTCCGGCTCGCCGGGCGCCGGATCGATGACCGGATACCGGAGATGCCAGAAGTGCCCCTGAACCTCCTCGTGCACGATCTCGTCATCGGCGACCGCTGTCTGGAGATGGCAGTCCCAGTTGACGAGGCGGTGGCCGCGATAGATCAGCCCATCGCGGAACATGTTGAAGAACGTCCAGCGGACGGCTCGCGCGCAGACGGCGTCCATCGTGAAGCGCTGGCGGTCCCAGTCGCAGGAGCAGCCCATCACCTGCTGCTGCCTGACGATTCGCGCCTGGTACTGATCCTTCCACTGGAAGATCCTCTCGACCAGGGCCTCGCGGCCGATGTCGTGGCGCGTCTTCCCCTCCAGCTCGAAGAGCCGCTTCTCGACGACCGCCTGGGTCGCGATCCCCGCATGGTCCGTGCCCGGCATCCAGAGCGTGTTGTCCCCCATCATGCGATGCCAGCGCGTGAGCAGGTCCTGCATCACGTTGTCCATGGCATGCCCCATGTGGAGGGCCCCCGTGACGTTGGGCAAGGGCATCATGATGACGTAGCGCTTCCGCCGGCCGTCGGGAGCCGCTGCGAAGGCCTTCATCTCGAGCCACTGCTGGTAGATGGAGCCTTCTATCGCCCGGGGATCGTATTGCTTGGAGAGTTCGCCTTCCATCTCGCTGCCGCTTGCATCCTCCGGCCAGGGGGAAAAGACCGCTCCGTCTCGCGGAGCGAAGAGCCCACTTTGCCATGGATGCGGCTCAAGTCAAGAGACGAGAGAGCGCTCGCGTGCGTGCAGCCTCCGCCATCAGGAGTCTCTCCACGGTCCGCTCCTCCACAGCGCCGCCGGCCGACCCCGATCCGATCCCCCCTCACGCCTTGACGATCTTCTCGCGCCCCTCGCGGACGTCCCGCGTCGCGTTGCGCGTGTCGATCACGAGCTGGCTGCCGCGGACCAGCCGCTCCCAGTCGATGCCGTCGTGATCGGTGACGATCAGCGAGTAATCGCACTCCGCGAGGATCTCCGGGTGGAGATCGACGCCCTCGACCTGCATCTGGTAGCGCCGCGTCTGCGGCAGGCGCACCACGTGCGGATCGTGGAAGAGGAGGGACGATCCCCGCTCCATCAGCAGGTCCATGATCTTGAACGCGGGAGACTCGCGCACGTCGTCCGTGTTCTTCTTGTAGGCCACGCCTACGATGAGGCCCCGGCTCCCGTTGAGGGTCCGACTCCGGCGGTTCAGGGCCTCGGCGACCTTCTGCACGACATAGTTGGGCATGGAGGTGTTGATCTCCCCCGCCAGCTCGATGAACCGCGTGCTGAGGTCGTACTCCCGCGCCTTCCACGTCAGGTAGAAGGGATCGATCGGGATGCAGTGTCCGCCCAGGCCGGGTCCCGGATAGAAGGGCTGAAAGCCGAAGGGCTTCGTCGCGGCCGCGTCGATGACCTCCCAGACATCGATGCCCATGCGGTCCAGCAGCATCTTGAGCTCGTTCACGAGAGCGATGTTCACGGCGCGGTACATGTTCTCGAGGATCTTCGCCGACTCCGCGACCCTCGCGTGGGAAACCCTCACCACGGTCTCGATGGCCTGAGCGTAGAGGGAGGCGGCCAGCTCCCCGCTCTGCGCGTCGACTCCGCCGACCAGCTTCGGGATGGTGCGGGTCCGGAACTTCCGGTTCCCGGGATCCTCGCGCTCCGGCGAGAAGGCGGCGTAGAAGTCCCGCCCGCAGCAAAGGCCGCTTCCCTCGAGGATGGGGATCAGCACCTCGTCTGTGGTTCCCGGATACGTCGTGCTCTCGAGGATCACGAGCTGCCCGGCGCGCAGGTGATCGCGGATGACCTCGCCTGTCCGCTGGACATAGCTGAGGTCCGGCTCCCTCGTCCTCGTCAAGGGAGTGGGAACACAGACGATGATGGCGTGCATGCGCTCAAGATCGGCGAAATCGTCGGTCGCCCGGAACCGCCCGCCGGCCACCATCTCCCGCACCTGCTCGGTGCTCACCGCATCGATGTAGGATCGCCCCGCCGCGAGCGCCTCCACCTTCGCGCGGTCGACGTCGAATCCTGTCACGGGAAACCCCGCGGCGTGGAAGGCCTGCACGAGCGGCATGCCGACGTACCCGAGGCCGATAACACCCACCTCCGCCTGCCGCCCCTCGATCCGCTGCTTCAGTTCTTCGATCGACATGTCGTTTTCCATGGCCGCGCTTTGTCCATGACATCTATCGGTTGGCGGGAGGGACGGATTCAGGCTCCGCCGGCGACGCCGGCAAGACCGGTGCGCGGCGGGCGATGGATCAACGGAGATGCATACCAC
>JAFGKN010000535.1 GCA_016928605.1 Planctomycetota bacterium
ACTCCACCTGCGAAGACGGCGGGCTCGACTTGCAGAGACAGGCTCCGCCGCAGTGCCATGCTCTCCATCCTGAGGATCCGGTCTCCGCACGGAGGCTGCGCGGTCGCTTCATCCCACCGCCAGGCTCATGATCTGCTCCTGCGTGGCCGACTTCGCATCGGCGATCTCGCCCGTGACGCGGCCCTCGTGCATCACGAGGATGCGGTCGCTCATGCCGAGCACCTCCGGCAGCTCCGAGCTGATCATGAGGATCGCGATGCCGCGCGCGGCGAGCTCGTTCATCAGAACGTAGATCTCGTACTTCGCGCCCACGTCGATCCCGCGCGTCGGCTCGTCGAAGATCACCACGTCGGCGCTGCGCTCGAGCCACTTGGCGAGGACGACCTTCTGCTGGTTGCCTCCGGAGAGGTGCTTCACGAGCTGCTCCGTGTGGGGGATCTTGATCCGCAAGCTGTCGATGTAGCGCTGGAACGCGTTTCTCTCCCTCTGCTGCCGCACGAATCCGGCGCGCGTGAGGAGAGGGAGGTTCGGCAGGCCGAAGTTGGCCCGCGCCGACTGGCCTAGCACGAGGCCCTGGGCCTTGCGGTCCTCGGTGAGGAAACAGATGCCGCAGCGGATCGCATCGCGCGGATTGCGGATGCGCAGCGGCCGGCCGTCCTTCTCGATCTGCCCCCCCTCGAGCGGATCGGCTCCGAAGATCAGGCGCGCCGTCTCCGTGCGCCCCGCCCCGACGAGGCCGGTCAGCGCCAGGATCTCGCCGCGCCTCAGCTCGAAGGAGACATCCTTCACCCTCTCCCCGCCGCGCAGCCCACGGACGACGAGCCTCGGCTCCCCGATGCGTCGATCGCGCCGCGGGAACTCGTTCTCGAGCTTGCGGCCCACCATCATCTCGATCAGGCGCCCGCGGCTCACCTCCGCTACCGGCAGAGTGCCGACGTGCAGGCCGTCGCGGAGCACCATCACCCGATCGGCGATCTGGAAGATCTCCTCGAGCCGGTGGCTGATGTAGATCACGCCGATGCCGCGGGCCTTGAGGTCGCGGATCACGTCGAAGAGGCTCTCCACCTCCTGCGGCGTCAGCGTCGCGCTCGGCTCGTCCATGACGATGATGCGGGCGCTGAGCGAGAGCGCCTTGGCGATCTCCACGACCTGCTGCTGCGCGACCGTCAGCTCCCGGCAGGGCGCCTCCGGGTCGATGCGCACCTTCATCCTCTCGAGCAGCTCGATCGCGCGGCGCCGCTCGATGTCGCGGTGCACGAATCCGGCGGTGGTGCGCTCCTGTCCGAGGAAGATGTTCTCGCGGGCGGTGAGAGCCGGCACGAGGTTGAACTCCTGGTAGATGATGGCGACTCCGGCGCGGCGGGCATCGAGCGGGCCGCGGATCTGAGCCTCGCAGCCCTCGATGTGGATCGATCCCGCATCCGGAGGATGCGCGCCGCCGAGGATCTTGATCAGCGTGCTCTTTCCGGCGCCGTTCTCTCCCAGCAGGGCCAGGACTTCGCCGCGGCGCAGCTCGAGGTCCACTCCCGCGAGCGCGCGGACGCCGGGGAACGACTTGTCGATGCCACGCATGCCGAGGAGCGGCTCGGCGGAGGCCGGTCGCGGGGAGGCGCTCGTCATGGTCTGCTGTCTGCGGTGCTCGATCTGCTGGGTGCCAAGGGGTTTCTGCGGCGGAGCGTGCGGCGGAGCGGGGCGGCCCTTTACTTCAGCGCCGGATCCTTCACGGCGTCCTCCCGCGTGTAGAGCTCGGTGGGGATCAGGATCTCCTTCGGAACCTCCTCCCCGTTGAAGTGCTTGACGATCACCTCGACGGTCCGCGCGGCGATCCGCTCCGGGAACTGGATGGGATCGGCGTGGATCTTCCCCTCCAGGATGGCGAGCTTCCCCTCCGGCTGGCCGTCGAAGCCGATGATCGCCACCTGGCCGGCCTTGCCCGCCTTCTCCAGGGCGGCCCGCGCGCCGAGCGCGGTGGGATCGTTGATCGCGAAGATGCCGGCGAGATCTGGATGCGCCTGGATGATGTCCTCGGCGGCCTTGTAGGACTTGTCCTTCTGCCCTCCGCCCGGGAGCTTGGCGACGATCTGGATGTCGATGTCCGGCCTCTCGTTCTCCCGTGAGATGACCTCCTCGAAGCCCCTCGTGCGGAGGATGACCGACTCCACCTCCGGGTAGTCGATGATCGCCACCTTGCCCTTGCCGCCCAGCACGTCGATCATCGCGCGCGCGGCTTCCTTGCCGCCCTGCAGGTTGTCCGTCGCCACGTGGCTCACCACCTCGACGCCGGGGGCCAGGCAGGCGATATCGGCGGTGAAGACGGGGATGCCGTGGCGGTTCGCCTCCTGGATGGCGGGGCCGATCGCCTTCGAGTCGCAAGGGGTCAGAACGATCGCCGCGACTCCCTTGACGATGAAGTCCTTCACCTGGTTCTGCTGCCGGACGACGTCGTCCTCGCCGCTGACGACCAGGGTCTCGTAGCCGTGCTTACGGGCCTCGGACGTCATCGTGTCCGCGATGACCTTGAAGAAGGGATTCGTCATGGTGAGGACCGAGAGGCCGATGAGCCCGCGGCTCGGCGCGGCCGACTCCCCGCCGGGCGTCTCGACGGCAGCCGCCGCGGGATCTGCGGACTTCTCCGGCCCGGCGGCTGGACCGGAAGAGCCGGCCGCTGCGTCCCCGGCGGCAGAGCCAGGCCGGGACGCCGGCGAGCGGGCCGGCTCGCAGGCGGCGCCGAGCAGCATCGACAGCGCGGCGAGATGGAGGGCCAGTGCGGCGAGAGGCCGGCGGGGGCTCGGTGTCATCTTCGGATCCCTTCGCGATCTCTTTGGGTTGAAAGAAGCGCCGCTCGAGACGCCGTGGGCGGAGCTGCTGCGCTGCATGATAGGCGAGAGCCGCCGGGTCCGCCAGACCTCCTGCGCCCGGCCGCAGCTCCGCCGGGGCGCACCTTCGAGCCCGGAGCGAGGAGGGCCGAGGAGGGGCCGGGCGGGAGGGGGCCTCGCCGGAAAAGGGCGGGCAGGTGCACGAGAATCCGCGAGATTCGGCGCTCAGGACGGGCTGCGGTAGCGGCCCGAGTTCTCCGCCAGGAAGCGCTTCTCCTCCTCGGAGAGGCTTTCGATGCCGGCGCGGCTGATCTTGGTGAGGAGATCGTCGATGCGCAGCGAGATGGAGATCTGGTCCGGATCCATGGCCCGCCGGGCATCGCGCTTCTCGCCCTCGAAGACCTTCCAGTCCCGCGGCCGGCGGGGACGCGCGCGGCGGCTGCTGAAGAGCGGGCGGAGCCATCGGCGCAGGTTGGCCCAGCGCAGGTCGAAGTAGCGGTAGGAGAAGCCGTATGCCGCTCCGGCGAGGTGGGCGAAGTTCGCCACGCCCGACGCCGAGGGGCCCGCCGGCGAGAGGGCGCCCATCAGATCCATCAGGACGAAGAAGACGCAGAGGAGCCAGAGCGGAAAGGTCACGAACGGCAGGAAGATCAGCATCACCCTGCGCTGCGGGTAGAACATCGCCGTGAGCACCACGAGCGCCATGACCGCGCCCGAGGCACCCAGGATCAGGACCTGCGGGTTGCCGCCGATCTGCTGGATGACGGCCTCGGAGACCACCGAGATGATCCCCGCCCCCAGGTAGATCACCAGAAAGTCCCTCCGGTCGTAGAGAGCCTCGATCTCGCGCCCGAAGACGAAGAGAAAGAACATGTTGAAGAGGAGATGCATCGGGCTGCCGTGCGCGAAGGCGGCCGTCACCGGCTTCCACAGGAGAGGGAAGCCGCCGAACAGATCGTTCGCCCGGCAGGCCAGAGCGCTGGTGAGGGGATCTCCGATGAGCATCTGGAGAAGGAAGACCACCACGTTGATCGCGATGATCACCCGCAGCGGCGAGGCGAGGAAGCGCCTCGCGCGAATACCCCGGATGGGGCGGAAGTAGTCTCGATCGTAGATTCCCACGTCTCTCTCTGGGCTGGCTCTCCTCGAGCTTGTCGGTGCGGCGGGGAAGGCTTCAGGGCAAGGGCTCGAAGCGTCCCTGCAAGATGGCAACCGGTCGGCGGTGCCGAGCAGAGCGAGGAACGGGAACAACTCTCTGGACGCCCTGGAGCTTCGCTCAAGCGCCGCTCCAGCAGCCGGAGAGTCTGCGCGCTGACAGGAAAGCGCCGGGTCCCGGCCCGCTGCACCCTGCGTGCGAGCGCACCGCCCGTGAAACGACACCTGGATTCTATCCTCACAACTCGAGGATAGCATCTTCTCAGCTGCTGCCTCGAAGGGCGAGGCTGCGGTCCATGGTTCCCTGCTCCGCCCCGCTGGCCCTTCGGGGCGTCCCCGAATATAATTGGTACCTGTTGCGGGTGCCCGCGGATACAGCTCGCCGCGCTGAAGGATACCACTGAAGCGGCAGAGACGTGGGCTGCGGCAGCTGATCCGCTATCGCGTCCGGAAGCCGGCGGTCGATTCGCAACAGATACTCATTGGGTATCGCCATGGAGACCGAGCACCCTTTCACCCTGCCCCGCGGATACCTGGACCCCTCAGGCAAGGTCCATCGCGAGGGCATCCTGCGTCTCGCGACGGCGAGGGATGAGATCCACGTCCTCGCGGATCCGCGTGTCCGCGCTCACCGCGCCTACTCCGCCGTGCTGCTCCTCTCGAGGGTCATCGTGCGCCTCGGTGATCTCGAGGGGGAGCAGGTGACCCCCGAGGTCGTGGAGAGCCTCTTCTCGGCCGACTTCGCGTACCTTCAGGGTCTCTACCGGAGGCTGAACGGCGACGGCTCCACGGACCTCGCGACCTGCCCGCACTGCGGAGCTACACTGCGCGCCGAGTGAACCTTGGGCGGCACGGAAGGGCTCTCTGCCTCGGTCTCGGTAAGAAGAAGAACTCACCACGGAGTCGCGGAGGCACGGAGAAGAGTACCTTCCCCTCCGTGTTTCCGTGCCTCCGCGGTGAATCCGATCTTCCTTGGAGGATCGGAGGCGTGGAGAGTCTTTGTTGCCGCTAGCCGCAGCCGCCCCCCGCCTCGGTCTCGGTCTCTACCGCAGCGGCAGCGGCAGCGGCAGCGGCAGCGGCATCCGCAACCGCAGCGGCATCCGCAGCCGCGTCCGCATCTGCATCTGCATCGGTAGCCGTATCCGCATCGGAATCTGCATCGGTAGCCGGAACCGCATCGGAATCGGCATCGGTAGCCGCAACCGCATCTGCATCGGAATCGGTCTCGGTCTCGGTCTCGGCCTCGGTCTCGGTCTCGGTCTCGGCCTCGGTCTCGGTCTCGGCCTCGGTCTCGGCCTCGGTCTCGGTCTCGGTCTCGGCCTCGGTCTCGGTCTCGGCCTCGG
>JAFGKN010000536.1 GCA_016928605.1 Planctomycetota bacterium
GGGCGGTTCTGCGAGGCCATGGCCTTCCTCGAGTACGAGGCCGCCGAGCAGGTGCTCGACGATCTCGAGCGCGCGCTGGTGCCGGAGCCTCGCCGGGTGGACGTGGACGGCGGGGAGCTCGAGCCGGAGCGGCGGATCGCGGCATGGCGGGAGGATCTCCGCCTCGCTCGGCTCGCGTGGACAGCCATCGCGAATGCGTGGGACGATCTCTCGGCGCGCGGGGGCAGGATCGCCCTGCGGTGGGCGGAGGGGAGGCCGCGGGCGCGGCTCGACCATCGCGGCGCGATCGCCGCCGTCGAGCCGGGATCGACGGCGGATGAGATGTTGACCGCGCGCGGGCGGCGAGGCCGCTGGCTCCGCGCCGGCGGGCCCGGCGGCGCGGGCTACCTCACCGATGCGGCGTGCCTCGCGGACGCGTCGCTCCGCCAGCTGCTGCTCCGCGGCCTGGATCCCTCCGGCGGCGGGGGGCAGGCGGCACCCAGGACCGCCGCGCCGGACGCATCGACGCCGGCGGCTGCCCTGGCGACATTTCTCCTCTACCGAGAGGGCGGGCGGAGCTACCGCCTCAGGGGGGGCGACGGCGGCGCCGGTCGCACCGGTCGCCTCGCGAGCAGCGGAGGCGAGCCTACCGAGCATCTACCCGCCGAGATCCTCTCCGTCGAGGAGATCCGGCGCAGGCGCGCCCGGGCCCTTCTCGAACGGCTGCTCGGGGCCCCGGCCGAGGCGGAGGAAGGGGCGTGGGAGGCTCTCTCTCTCGAGATCGCCGCTCTCCTTCTCTCGAGATCCGATCCGCCGGATGCGCTCCCGTCGCGGATCCTGCGGGCGGACTACGCGGCCGCGCGCGCCCGCGGCCTGCGCGCAGCGCTGCCCGATGACGTGTTCCACGGCGCGGCCGTCGAGCTCGAGGGCGACTCGGTCCGGCTCGCCTACGACTTCCGCTCGCCGGATCAGATCCGCGCCTTCTCCTCCGCTGGGGAAGGGTCGGCGCTCGAGCGGACCTCCGCGGGCGCTCTCGTGCGCGGCGAGTGGCGGTTCCTCGACGGACAGCCCTTCCGCGGCGCCCTGCGGGTGCGCGCCACGCTGCACCAGGGCCGCTCCGACGAGCCGCCCTGCGCGGCGGTGGCTCTCTGGACGGCCGGCGGAGAGCCGGCGACGCCGGAGCGGACCATCAGCGTCACGAAGGCGATGGTGAAGGGGGCTGCGTGGTGGGGCGACTACGTGGTCTTCGCCTCCGGCCTCCGGCGCGTGCTGGTCGACTACGGCGGCGATCCGCGGCTCGAGGTCTACCCCGCGTCGGGCGACGACGCCGTGCCGCTCCCCGCCGACGTGCTGCTCATCGGGCGGGGAGGCGCGCCGCTCAACAGCCACGAGGGAGAGTGCCTCTGGGCCCGCCGGAGCGAGAGCGCGCCGAGAGCGAACCGGGCGGTCGAGGTCGCGATGGACCGCGGCCGGGCCGGCTGGAGCATCGACGGGCGGTCCGTCCTCCCCTCCCCGCGGCCATCTGCGCGCCGGTGGCTGGAGCCGGGCGATCGCGAGCGGCGGGGCTCCTTCTCGCTGCTCACCTTCGGCACGACCTGGAGGCTCGAGTCGCTCGAGATCGAGGGAGACCTCGATCCGAGGTGGCTGGAGGAGCGGCTCCGCGCCCGGGTTGAAGATGAGCTGGCGGCGCTCCTCGACGCGCGGCCCGGAGGGTAGCGATGTTCGGACGGAGGCCGGACGCCACGCTGGTGCGCGACGCCCCGGAGCTGCAGCGGTTCCTGCCGCTTCTCTCCAGGCGCCGGAGCGACTCGCTGGTCTTCTTCTCGACGGAGATCCCGGTGGACTCGGCGCTGCAGTTTCTCCGCGAGCGGAACCGCGGTCTCCCCCGCGAGCGGCGCACCACGCTGCTCCACCTCATCGTGCGGTCGATGGCGATCGGCCTCCACACGCGCCCGGGACTCAACCGCTTCGCCTCCGCCGGCCGGCTCTGGCAGCGCAGGGACGTCGCGATCACCCTGAGCGCCAAGCGCGAGATCGCCGACGGATCTCCTGTCATCACCGTCAAGAGGCTCTTCCCGGCGGCCGAGACGTTCGATGCGATGGTGGACGGCGTTCAGGGCGCACTGCGGTCGCGCCGCGAGCGGCAGGATCTGCGCAGCGACCGCGAGATCTCCCTCGCGCTCCGCCTGCCTCCCTTCGTGAGCCGCGCCGCGATCCGCGCGCTGCAGGCGGTGGACGCCCTCGGCCTCCTGCCTCGGTCGCTCATCGACGGCGACCCGCTCTTCACATCGGTCTTCGTCGCCCACCTCGGCTCGGTGGGGCTCGACGCGGCGTACCATCACCTCTGGGAGTACGGAACGTGCTCCATCTTCGCGGCGATCGGGCGCATCCGGCGGCGCCCCGACGGCAAGCGGGCGATCGAGATCAGGTACAGCTTCGACGAGCGCATCGCGGACGGGCTCTACGCTGCGATCACGCTGCGCGAGGTGCGGAGGAGGCTCGAGCACCCGGAGCTCCTCCTCTGACGATGCGCGTCCTGGGATCTCGGGCCCGCCGGCCGATCACCGCAGGCGGAGGCGGGTGGGGGGCTTCAGGCGCTTGCCCTCGGCGTCCGGCGCTTCCGGAAGGGGTCTCAGGGCGGCTCCGCTCTCCATGGCGGTGGGGACCGCCTTGCGGAAGACGTCGCTCTCGGGAGAGGAGAC
>JAFGKN010000537.1 GCA_016928605.1 Planctomycetota bacterium
CGGCGGCCGGAGTCGAGGATGCCGAACGATCCGCGGAACTCCCAGAGGGCGTAGCCGATGGAGTGGCTCTTGAGGATCTGCATCACATCCTCGAACCAGGCGGTGAAGACCTCGTACGGCGTCCGGTTGTAGCAGCCGCACTCGCCGCAGTGGACCCCGATGCCCCGGCGCGCGAGCTTTCCCCAGGGCTCGTAGCGCTTCTCGAGATCGGCGCGTCCCGCCTTGACCGTGCCTTTGGCGTCCTTGAGGGGCCAGGTCGGCTCGGAGAACGACGAGTTGCGGTCGACCCAGGAGGCGCGGAAGTGGCTGATGCCGCCGGGCCAGTAGGCGTGGACGCTCTGCGCGACGCCGTCGGGGATCATCTCGTCGACGACATCGCTCCCCACGCTCAGGCCGTCGATGATGACGATGCGCTCCGGCGTGGTCTCGCGGATCTTCCGAGTCGCGCGTCGCATGACGCGGACGTAGTCCTCGCGCGACATGTAGCCCTTGCGCGGAGATGGCGCCTCGTTGACGAGGTTGAAGCTCAGCTCCTTGGTGGAGACGCCGTGGTATCGCTTCGCGAAGACGTCCCAGTGATGGACGAACGCCTCCTCCGCGCGAGCGTCGCTCCAGAGGACGAAGGGCTCTCGCTCCGGCTGGTTGATGCAGTAGCCGGGCGCGCGGTGGAAGTTGAGCGAGACGTGGAGGCCGTACTTGCGGCCCATCTCCACCGTCTGGTCCACCTTCTCGAGCGTGCTCTCGCGGATCTTGAAGACATCGTCGGGCTCGAGCTTGCGCGTCTTCGGCCAGTCGGAGTCGATCCACAGCCAGTAGTCCATCGGGATCCGGATGAAGTCGAATCCCCAGTCGCGGATCCACCGGAGGTCGTCCTCGCTGATCCTGCCCTCGCTCCGCTCGCCGCGGCTCAAGGCCTGGAAGAAGTGGAGCAGGTTGAAGCCGCGCCAGCGCGGAAACGCGTTCTTCGACTCCGGGGCGGGAGCAACCTTCTCCTCCGCCGTGGCCGCGCCGAGGGCGAGCGTGGCCGCGGTCGTGCCGGCGGCCTTGAGGAAGTCGCGGCGTGTCGTTGGCGTCTTCATGGCTGGTTCTCGCAGGGTGTGGAAGGATTTCGTAGATGGCTTCGCTGCGCCCATCCACGGTGCTCCAAACGGCCCGTCTTGTCAAACTCCCGGTCGACGTCTGCGGCTCGAGGACCCTGTGTGGTAGAATCCTTCATCCGCCCGGCGCCGCTCGAGCGGAGCGAGCCGGTGCCTGCCGATTCCGCGCCATCGGGCGGTTTTCTCGGCGCCGCCGGACGGCTGCGGCTTTCCGCGGGAAGGGTGGCGAGACCTTCAGGAACGAGAGCATGAGCGAGATGTCGAGGGGCGGCCGCCCGGACCGCCGCGGAGAGAGAGAGCCGGAGAGCGCCATCCACAGGCAGACGTTCTCCGTCGACTTCGAGTACGAGGTCCACTTCACGAGGGATGTGTTCCGCCCGGAGAACGATCTCCTCGTCCGCGTGCTCAACCGGGGAGAGAGTCCGCGGCGCAGGCGGGTCTTCATCTGCATCGATGCCGGCGTCGCCCGGTTCCACCCCGACCTCGTGCGGAGGATCAAGGACTGCTGCCACGTGTGGCAGGAGGAGATCGAGCTGGTCGCCTCGCCGGAGATCGTGCCCGGTGGAGAAGCGGTCAAGAACGACTGGCAGGTGGTCCAGGACCTGATGGCCGCCATCGGCAACCAGCATCTCGACCGCCAGAGCTACCTGCTCGCGATCGGCGGAGGGAGCGTTCTCGACATGGCCGGCTTCGTCGCGGCTCTCGTCCACCGGGGGCTGCGCTTCGTCCGCATGCCGACGACCGTCCTCGGCCAGAACGACGCCGGCATCGGCGTCAAGAACGGGATGAACGAGCACGGGATGAAGAACTTCGTGGGCACCTTCGCGCCTCCCTTCGCCGTGATCGACGACTTCTCGTTTCTCGGCACGCTGAGCGACGAGCACTGGCGCGGGGGGGCGGCGGAGGCGTTCAAGGTCGCCATCATCAAGGACCGCGACTTCTTCGACTGGCTCGTCGAGCACGCTGCGGTTATCAGGCAGCGCGACGAGCGGGCGATGGAGGAGTCGATCCGCAGATGCGCGCTGCTCCATCTCGATCACATAGCGACGAGCGGCGATCCCTTCGAGTTCGGCGCGGCGCGGCCTCTCGACTTCGGCCACTGGTCGGCTCACAAGCTCGAGACGCTTTCCGGCTACAGGGTTTCCCACGGAGCCGCGGTGGCCTGCGGCATCGCGCTGGACTCCTGCTACGCGGAGCGCAAGGGCCTGATCACCGCCGGGGATCTCGAGCGGATCCTCAAGGGGCTGGAGGATTGCGGTCTCGCCCTCTGGTTCCCGGAGCTCGAGCGGCGCTCGCCCTCGGGGGATCTCGCCGTCATCGCGGGCCTCGAGGAGTTCCGCGAGCATCTCGGCGGCCGGCTGACGATCACGCTTCCCGACTCCGTGGGGCGCAAGGTCGAGGTCCATCACCTGGACCACGATCTGATCGAGGAGTCCGTGCAGCGCCTGCGCGCGCGGGCGGCGAGGACGCCTCAGGGAAACGCGTGAGGCTCGCTCTCGGCGTCCGGTCCATCGTCGTATCCGGCGGCGCGCGGGGCTGGCCATGGCCCGTCTCGACTCTCTCCCTCTTCTGGAGAAGAGAACTACGGAGACGCGGAGGCACGGAGACGAGAGGTGGTTTCTCCGTGATCGCCGTGCTTCCTACCAGAATCGTTCAGGCGGCCTCGTCGGCCTCGGGCCTACGGAGCGTCTACTGAAGTAGGCTCTAAGTGCTCCATTTCATAAGTGCTTGTAGGGTTTGAGCGAGTCATTTCGTTCGCCGGCAAGGCGCGCGAAGGAGGCGATATAAC
>JAFGKN010000538.1 GCA_016928605.1 Planctomycetota bacterium
GGTTCCAGTCGCCGGGGCCGAGAGGCGTGATCCGCAGCGAGCGCGCGCTGCGCCGGAGGCTGAAGAGAGCCGTGAGGGTCTGGCGCGAGGAGCCCTCGCCGCGGAGCTCGCTCGACAGCTCCGGAAAGACGTAGGCGCCCTCCCAGGTCACGAGCAGCGCCGAGCCCCGTTTCGCGAACCCCAGCAGGTTCATGTGGCAGCCCTCGTAGTCGCTCGTACCGAAGGCGCGCCGGAAGGCCTGGCCGCTGCGGGCCGAGACGAGGAGCCCCTCGCGGCAGGGGACGATGGCGAAGCCGTCCTCGCGGTCCGCGACCCTGAGCAGATCGCCGAGGGCTCGCACGTCGCCGAGCCCCTCTCCCTCCCAGCGCAGCTCGAGATCGCGCCCGCCGCGGCGCAGGGCGAGGAGCACGCCGCGGCCGCCGGCGAACGCGATGCGGAGGGTCTCATCTCCCCGCGCCTCCACCCCCGCGGGCTTCCCCTCGAGGCCGGCGGCCTCGCCGGGGCTCGCGGTCCCCTCGGTCGGCCAGCGGACGCCGGAGGCCTTGTCGGTGAGTGACCAGCGGCCCGCGGCAGGGTCGACCTCGACGAGCATCGCAGCGGACTCGAGGCGCAGGGGTGCGGCAGCCTCGGACGCGGCAGCCAGGACGGCAGCGAGGAGCACGGGTGGCAGCATCATGGCGCGCTCTCCATCTCGGGCGGGGGATGACGCGGACAGGCGACGAGCGCTCATTGTAATCCGCCGCTGCCTCTTGTCCCGTCCCCGGGGGGAGAAAGGAGGGGATTTCGGGAACTTTCCGCTCCGGGCCGGGTCTGGATGAAGTTGCGCGCCGGTATTGTGCGATCTTATAGAGTCCGATGCGTCAGATCCGGAGGCCGGAGCGCGCTCCGGCCCCGCTGCCAGAACCCACCGAGGAGGCCCCCGATGAAGCCAGCCGCCCGACATCTCCTTCCCCTGGCCCTCTGCCTGCTCTCTCCGGCCCGTCCCGCCGCCGCGGGCGAGGTGGGCTTCGAGGAGCGCTTCGCCCTGGCGGATGACCGCGCGAAGGCGCTCGAGGAGCTGATTCCCGGAACCGAGGAGTACTACTACTACAGCGCCCTCCACCTGCAGCACACCGGGCGGCTCGAGGAGGTCGATCGGCTGCTCGCGCTCTGGGTGGAGCGGCACCAGCGGACGGCGCGGGTGGTGGAGATCGAGAACCGCCAGGCGCTCCTGCGCTACGACTCCGACCGCGCCGGCGCGCTCAAGCTCCTCAGGGAGCGGCTCGGCCTGAGCTTCGACCACCAGAGGAGGGTGGCCGGAGAGACGCCGGATCTGCCCTCGAAGCTCGATCCGCAGCACATCGGCCGCGAGGCGCTCACCCGGCGGGCGCTGGAGCGCCACAAGGGTACGACCGACGGCTTCGAGCCGCGCGCGCTCGAGTGGGCGGCGGGGCTCGAGCTGGATGCCGACCGGCTGCGCCACCTGCTCGGCCGCCTCGAGCGCCCCGACGTCGATGGGCTCGCCGCCCTGGTGGTCGCCGACCTCAAGAACCCGCGAAGCCGCGGCTTCGGCTCCCACCCGATCCACGCGCGCCTCCTCCTCCAGCAGCTCGACGAGTGCCTGCGGCGGATGCCGGAGCTGATCGACAACCCGCAGTTCATCCACGTGTACCTGACGCGGCTCTGGCCGGGCGCGGACACCGACTGGCGGCGCCAGGAAACCGAGCGCGAGGCGTACCTGGATCGGATCTGGGGCTTCGCCAGCCGTCTCTCGCAGGCGCACAACTCGCTGAAGGCGCACCTGCTCTACCACCGGCTCGTGCACGACCGCGCGCGGGGCGTCTACGACCGGGCGCGCTTCGAGACCTACCTGAAGCTGCCGCGCAGCGTTCCCTACGCCAGCCGCGAGCATCTCGGGCGCAGCGACGCATCGGCCCGGGCCGACCTGAAGGCGGACTTCTCCCCGGTGACGCGCCTCGCGCCGGTGGGCGCGGACGAAGCTCTGGTGCGGGACTACCTGCTCCACTTCTTCCGGGGGGACCCCAGCTACAAGCCCTACCTCGCCTACGTCGATGAGGGTCACCTGAAGCGCATCTTCGCCGAGGCGAAGATCCTCGCCGGGGTGGGCGACATGGAGGAGTGGTACTCGCTGCTGACGCCGGAGCAGTACCGGGCGCTGAAGGAGCGCGTCGACATCGACTTCGCCTTCACGAACAAGACCTACTACGAGCCGGCCGAGCAGGTGGCGCTCGAGGTGCACCTCAAGGGGGTCGAGACGCTGATCGTGAAGGTCTTCGAGCTGAACGCGCTGAACTACTATCGCACGGCGGGCCGGGAGGTGGACACGGCGATCGAGCTCGACGGGCTCGTGGCGGGGGAGGAGACCACGCACGCGATCGGAGAGCCCGACCTGCGGCGGGTGACGCGCCGCTTCGAGTTCCCGCGGCTCGCGCGCCGGGGCATCTACGTCATCGAGCTGATCGGCGGCGGGAAGAGCAGCCGCGCGCTCGTGCGCAAGGGTCGGCTCGACTACCGGGAGCGGATCTCGACGGCCGGGCACGTGATCACCGTGCTCGACGAGGCCGGGCGGAAAGTGCCCGACGGGAGCATCTACCTGGCGGGCCACCGCTACGCCGCGGAGGAGGACGGCACCATCGCAGTGCCCTTCACCAGCCGGCCGGGGCGCCAGCCGATCGTCCTGGTCCAGGGGGACTTCGCGACGCTCGAGCAGCTCGATCATCGCGCGGAGGAGTACCGGCTCGACGCGGGGATCCACGTCGAGCGCGAGGCTCTGCTCGCCCGGCGCAAGGCGCGGGTGATGGTGCGGCCGTCGCTGAGCGTCAGCGGAACACCGGCGACGCTGTCGGTGCTGGAGGACGTGCGGCTCGAGATCGCGACGACGGACCGCGAGGGCGTGAGGAGCACGGTGGAGGCGAAGGGGTTCGAGATCTTCGAGGATCGCGAGTCGACCTACGAGTTCCAGGTGCCGGCGAGGCTTGCCGAGGTGACGTTCACCCTGCGCGCTCGCGTCCAGAGCCTGAGCCAGCAGAAGAAGGTCGACCTCGCGGTGGGGAGGAGCTTCCAGCTGAACAGGATCGACGCGACAGAGAAGGTCGAAGCGCTGCATCTCCTCCCGGCGGCCGGCGGCTACGCGCTGGATCTGCTGGGCAAGACGGGGGAGCCCAGGGCGCACCGACCGGTGCACCTGCGGCTCAAGCACCGCGACTTCCGCGACACGGTCGACGAGGTGCTGCAGACGGATGACAGCGGCCGCGTGGTGCTGGGCGGGCTCGGGGGCATCGAGTGGCTCGCGGCTCGTCCGGAAGGGGGCGAGGAGCAGACGTGGCAGCTCGACGAGAGGATGCAGCGCTACCCGAGCGTGCTGCAGGGCCGGGCGGGCGAGGCGCTGGTCCTGCCCTACCTCGGCGAGGCGCAGACCGCGCGCCGCGAGGAGTTGTCCCTGCTCGAGCTGCGCGGGGGCGCGTACGTCCACGACCGCTTCGGCGCGCTGTGCGTGAGGGACGGGGCTCTGCGGATCGAAGGGCTCGCCGCGGGGGACTACGACCTCTGCCTCAAGGAGACGGGGGCGCGGATCGCCGTGCGCGTGGCTGCGGGCGAGGAGAGCGAGGGGCTGGTGAGCTCGCCGGCGCGGCGGCTGGAGGTCTCCCGGCGCGAGCCGCTGAGGATCGCCTCGGTGGATGTGGCCGAGAAGGAGATCGCGGTGAAGGTCGCGGGCGCGACGGAGTTCACGCGGGTGCACGTGGCGGCGACGCGCTACGCGCCGGAGTATCCGCTCTTCGCCGATCTCGACTCGATCGCGGTGCGCGATCCCCTCTGGTCTCCCGTGGTGCACCCCGAGACGCACTACGTCGCCGGCCGGGAGCTGGGGGACGAGTACGACTACATCCTCAGGCGCCACCTCGCGAAGAAGCACGCGGGGAACATGCTCGAGCGCCCGAGCGTGATCCTCAACCCCTGGGCGGTCCGCTCGACCGAGACCGCTCGGCAGGACGCGAAGGCGGGCACCGCGTACGGAGGAGCTGCGCCGGCGACGGCGCCACGTCCATCGAGGGCCGCCGCGGACAAGGCGAAGAAGGACCTCGGAGCCGGCCCCGGCTTCGCGAGCCTCGACTTCCTCGGCCAGCCAGCGGCGGTGCTGCTCAACCTGCGGCCCGACGAGCAGGGCGTGGTGAGGGTCGCGCGCGAGGATCTGGGCGCGCACCAGGTGGTCCACATCGCGGCCGTCGATCCCGAGTGGACGAGCTGCCGCCGCGTGGCGCTCGAGGAGGCGAAGATGCCGCACGAGGATCTGCGCCTCGCGGCGGGCCTCGACCCCGAGCGGCGCTACACGGAGCAGAAGAAGGCGAGCGCCGTCGCGA
>JAFGKN010000539.1 GCA_016928605.1 Planctomycetota bacterium
AGACACGGGCGGCGGGCATGAATCCCTACGAGCTCAAGGCCGAGTTCAAGGGTCGCATCGCCCTTCACGGCGCCGTCGACGTGCAGGGCTGGCTCCAGGGGGCGACGCCGCGGGAGATCGAGAGCGAGGTCGAGCGGCTGATGGATGAGGTGGGCGCCGGCGGCGGATACATCCTCGGGCCGAGCCACAACATCCAGCCCGACACGCCGATCGAGAACGTGCTGGCCGTCTACCGCACCGTGGCGTGCCGCCGAGGCGCCACGCTCCGCGGACTCTGAGTCTCGGTTTTTCTTCGGGTCTTCAACAGACGCCAGGCGCCGCAGAGCCGCAGACCTGGATCAGCCGTTCGACTCGTGGCGCCGCTCGAACTCCGCTTGCAGCCGCTCCTGGAGCCGGCTGCTGCTCTTGTCCACCTCGAAGACCACCGTCTCTCCTCCGGGACCCGCGTTGATCTGCGTCAGAGCGTAGGGGATGCTCCCCGTCTTCTTGAAGTCCTCGTGGCTTTCCAGGCTGCCCAGTATGTAGATCCGCCCCTCCTTGATCTCCTCCGCGTAGTAGTTGTGCCGTCGGTGGAACTCGTCCTGAAGCCGCGCCTGGAGCCGCGGATTCTCCTTGTCGACCTCGAAGACCACCGTCTCCCCTCCCGGCCCCGCGTTGATCTGCGTGAGAGCGTAGGGGAGGCTCCTCGTCTTCTCGAAGCTCTCGAGGCTCTCCGGGCTCCCCATGACGTAGATTCGCCCCTCGTGCTGAACCTGGGCGTACAACTCGTAGCGACGCTTGTACTCGGCGAGGAGGCGCTCCTGCATCGAGGGATCGTCCTTGTCGACCTCGACAACGATCGTCTCGCCGCTGGGCCCGGCATTGATCAGCGTCAAGGCGTAGGGGAGGTTCTTCGACTGGCGAAATCGGTCCGAGCTCTCCTGGCTGCCGACGACGTAGATCCTCCCGTCGTGCAGGTGCTCGAAGTACCCTGTCTCGGGCCGCGAGACAGCAGCCTGGGTGACGACGGGCGCCTGGCGGGAGGCGGCCTTCTCCACGGTCCAGCCTCCGGCGGCGGGAGAAGCGGCAGAATCCGGACTTGATGGCGCATCCGACGCCGGGGGCCCGGGGGAAGCCGGCGCGTTCCGGCAGCCCGACTGGCAACCGCAGGTCACCGTGCAGACCATTGCGAGAAAGCAGGCTTTGGTGGACATGGCAAGACACCCTCGAGAAAAACCGTTGAATGAAGGGGAACAGGCGGATCGAAACGACCTCATACCGTAGCCAACGCGTGTAAACCAGACGTTGGCGACAGGCTAGTTCTTTGTAAAGAAACGGCGTGCAAGGCCTGGAAGGGCCCTCCCGCGGCAAGGTTTGCGGCCGGCGAATCAGTTCGTGTTGCGGAAACCCGCGGATACCGCCGACCGCGCTCGAGCAACGCAGAGGACGGCCCCCCTCCGCATCCGGGTTGCGGCGGCTGATCCGCCCGCGTGCACTGGATTCCAGTGCTCTCGCCGCAGCACATGCGGATTAACAGATTATTTACACTCCCCCAACCTTCTGATCACAATCCCCGCCTACAATGCCGTCGTAGTCACAGGGGTTTCTTCCATGTGGAACCGATTCTTGAGCCCTGATCAGAACGCTGCTCAATGCGGTTCGTCGATTGCGGCCCTTTTCAAGAAGGAGAGTGCGAACGCCATGAAGTGTCTCAAGCAAGCAGTGGTCGTTGCGGGGATCGCGGGCTTTCTGATGATGTCTGGAGGCCTTTTCGCCCAGGACGCGGTCAAGGTGGATCCCAAGATCAAGAGCTACCAGAAGGTAGGGAGCATCTCCGGCAGCCTCAACTCCGTCGGCTCCGACACGCTGAACAACCTGATGACTCTCTGGGCCGAAAGCTTCTCGAAGCTGTATCCCAGCGTCCGCATCCAGATCGAGGGGAAGGGCTCCTCCACGGCTCCGCCCGCCCTCATCAAGGGCACGTCCCAGCTCGGACCGATGAGCCGGAAGATGAAGTCCACGGAGATCGACGAGTTCGAGAAGAGGTACGGCTACAAGCCGACCATGATCCCGGTCGCCATCGATGCTCTGGCGGTCTACGTGAACAAGGACAATCCCGTCGACCAGCTGACGATGCAGGAAGTCGACGCGATCTTCTCCAAGACGCGCCTCGGCGGCGCTCCGCGCGAGATCACCACCTGGGGACAGCTCGGCCTCACCGGCAGCTGGGCGAAGCGGCCGATCAGCATGTACGGTCGTAACTCGGCGTCCGGAACCTACGCCTACTTCAAGGAGCACGCGCTCTTCAAGGGCGACTACAAGGAGAACGTCAAGGAGCAGCCGGGCTCGGCGTCGGTCGTCCAGGGCGTCAGCGAGGATCTGGGCGGAATCGGATACAGCGGCATCGGATACAAGACCTCGGGGGTCAAGACGCTGGCTCTCGCCACGGAGTCCGGCAAGCCCTACATCCCCGCCAGCCCCGAGGCGGCCCTCAGCGGTGAGTATCCCCTCGCGCGCTTCCTCTACGTCTACATCAACAAGGATCCCCTGAAGCCCGCAGACCCCTTGGTCAACGAGTTCATCAAGTTCGTCCTGAGCAAGGAAGGGCAGGAGATCGTGGTCAAGGACGGCTACTTACCGCTGCCCAGCAAGCTGATCGAGAAGAGCACCGATGTCCTGAGCGGCAAGGCCGTCGCCGCCAGGTAAGCGGATCCGAATCCGTTATTTCTCTGGGGCCGGCGGTCCGCTCCATGCCCGCCGGCCCGTTTTTCAAGACTTCCGGGCCGGTCCGTTCTGAAGAGGCGCGATCGGCAGAACCGCGAAAGCGAGTGCCGAGACAGTGGTCAACTCCTCGATTTCCACGAGACCGACGGCGGCCGACCAGAGAGTTCGGCACGGCATCTTCGCCGACCGAACCCCTCGCCGGCGGCACATCGCAGACTGGTCCGCGAAGTGGATCGTGAAGGCAGGAGGCGCCAGCATCATCGCGGCCATCTTCGGCATCCTGATCTTCATCCTGATCGAGGTGCTTCCGCTCGCCCGGAGCGCCCGCGTCGAAGAGGCCCTCCGTGTTCCGTATCGCGGCGAGCCCGCCCGAGGTCTCCTCAGCGACGAGTACCTCACGCATGCCGTGACGTTGGGCCTCGACGGACGACTCCAGGTCATCCGGCTGGGGGAAGAGGCGCCGCAGGTCGTCGAGGAACGCGATCTCCTCCGCGGTGCTCCCTCGGCTTCCGTACCTGAAGGAGAAAGCTCCGCGCCTGCCGGCGAGCCAAAAACCGCGGGTCCAGGCCCCGAGCCCGTGCTCACGAGAGTCCAGGCCCACCCGAGCTTCCGGCTGCTCTCGGCCAGCCGAAGCGACGGCCGCGTCTTGCTGGCGCCCGTCCGGTGGAAGATCAGCTTCAGCGAGGCCGAAGGACGCATCGTCTCCTGCGAGCTGCCTGATTTGATCACGCTCCAGGTCGATCCGCGGGGTCGCCCGCTGAGCGCCTATGCCCTGGTGAAGGAGGAGGGCGAGAGCGACGCCCTCCCCGTCACCATCGTCGCTCAGCTCGAAGACGGCCGCCTCGCCCTCGTCGAGCGCAAGGTCAAGGTGAATCTCTTCACCGACGAGGTGGAGGAGACGGTCGATTCCAGCTACGTCGAGATCGACTGGAAGCTGAAGGATGTGGTCCTCGACCCCTCGGGAAAGAACCTCTACGCCGTCACCCTCGACGACCGGCTCATCCGGTGGCCGCGACAGCGAGGAGGCCTGGGCGAGCCGCAGGTGATCGAGAGCAGTGGCTCTTCCATCACCGCCATGACCCTGCTCACCGGCGGGCGATCGCTGGCCTTGGGCCATGGAGACGGGCGCGTCTCGATCTGGTTTCAGGTCCGCGATGCGTCAGATCGCTTTCAGTTGCGCCGCATCCGAGAGTTCACCGGAGCTGCGAGTCCGGTGAGCAGCTTGACGACGTGCCCGCGCAACCGCTCCTTTTTCGCTCTGCACGAGGACAGCTCCCTGGAGCTGTTCTTCTCCACCTCCGAGCGGCTCCTCTGGCAAGGGAAGAGCCCCGTCAAGGGCACCACGGCCGTCTGCTACGGAACCAAGGGTGATGCCGTTCTCTTCGCGGGACAGGATTCGCTGGTCGTGAAGCGCGTCGAGAACCCCCATCCCGAGATCAGCCTGAAGGCGCTCTTCGGCGAGGTCTGGTACGAGGATTACGAGGAGCCCGAGTACGCCTGGCAATCCACGGGGCTCAATGACAGCTTCGAGTCGAAGATGAGCCTGGTGCCGCTCCTCTTCGGCACGCTGAAGGGAGCCTTCTACTCTCTCCTCCTGGCGATCCCTCTGGGGGTCCTGGCCGCCCTCTACACGTCCCAGCTCATGTCGCCGCGGCTCCAGAAGTACGTCAAACCGACGGTGGAGATCATGGCGGCCCTGCCGACAGTGATCCTCGGCTTTCTCGCCGGCCTCTGGCTGGCGCCGCGCGTGGAGCGGTTCCTGCCCGGCCTCCTGATGATGTCCGTCGTCCTGCCCCTCTTCGTGGTCGCCGCCGGCTGGCTCTGGGGAAGGATGCCGCTTCGCATCCGCAACTCCATTCCGGACGGCTCGATGGCCTTCTACTTCTGCGCCGTGCTCGCGCTCGGCATCTGGTTCTCCGTGGCCTTCTCGGGCGTCCTCGAGAGCTGGGTCTTCGGCGGCAACATCCGCAACTGGCTCTTCGAGGTGACGGGGCTGCGGTATGACCAGCGAAACGCGCTGGTCGTTGGAATCGTCATGGGCTTCGCGGTGATCCCCATCGTCTTCACGATCTCCGAGGAGTCCTTCTCGAGCGTTCCGCGGAGCCTGGTGGCCGGATCCCTCGCTCTGGGCGCCACGCGCTGGCAGACCGTTGCCAGCATCGTGCTGCCGTCGGGGAGTCCGGGCATGTTCGCGGCGACCATGGTCGGCTTCGGCAGAGCCGTCGGCGAGACGATGATCGTTCTGATGGCCACCGGAAACACGCCGGTGCTCAACTGGAATCCATTCGATGGATTCCGGACGCTCTCCGCCAACATCGCGGTGGAGATACCCGAAGCGCCTCATGGCGCCACGCTCTACCGGACGCTCTTCCTGTCGGCGCTCATGCTCTTCCTGGTGACCTTCCTGGTCAACACGGCCGCGGAGGTGGTTCGACTCAGGTTGCGGAAGCGGTTCGGGCAGCTCTGAGGCGGAACGAGAGAAGCAGAAGAAATGACCACGTTCAACTCCAAGGAAACCGACAGCAGGAAGGACACCTCGACCGGCAACGCGATGATCTCGATCTGCGCGGCGGCCCTCGGCTTCAACCTCTTGATGGTGATCGGAATCATCGGCCTTCTCGCTTACCACGGACTCGGAGCGTTCTGGCAGAGAGAGCTCGTCCTCCTCACTCTGGATGACGGGACACGGCTTCTCGGCGAGGTTCACGACCGGGAGAAGATCCCCCTCGAGGTCCAGCAGAGATCAGCAGACGATCCCGAGAACGAGGGAGGTCCCCGCTCCATGGTGACCGCGGACGCGACCCGCATCCGCCTCAAGACCGGCAACCGGGACGTCACGGGCCGCGACTTCATCTGGATCGATGAGCGCCGCGTTTCGCAAGAGACCAGGCCGGAGGATGCCACGATCCTCGAGCGCACGGAGTACGGGAACTTCTACGGCTTCGCCCTCGAGATCCGCAAGGGAGAGAATGTGCTGGCTGCAGGCGCCGATGATGTGTGGAAGCTCTTCCCCTCGCTCCACGCGAAGAAGCTCGCGACGCTGGCGGAGATTCGAGACCTCGAGCAGGGAGCCGTCGAGGATGTCAACATCGAGATCGAGGACCTGCGCCTGGCTCGACGCGGCGTCGAGATCTCATCGCTTCCGGATGAGGAAAAAGAGGAGCGCTTCGCCGCCATCGATGAGCGTTTCCGGGAGGCCCAATCAACGTACGAGACGCTGGCCGCCCGGCTCTTTGCGCTCCATGACGAGGTGATAGCCGAAACCCTGGTCATGGAGACCGCCGATGGACGGACACGAGAGATGCCCGTCAGCAACGTGGTGCGGGCCTTGCGACCGAACTCGATGGGACTCGGCGCGTCTCTGGGCCTGTACGCCTCACGCATCGGCGAGTTCCTCTGGGACAATCCGCGCGAGTCCAACACGGAGGGCGGCATCTTCCCGGCTATCTTCGGCACCGTCGTGATGGTCTTTCTGATGACGCTCTTCTGCATGCCTCTGGGAGTCCTCGCCGCGCTCTACCTGCGGGAGTACACGAAGGAGAACCTCTTCGTTCGCATGGTGCGCATCGCGGTCAACAACCTCGCGGGAGTCCCCTCCATCGTCTTCGGAGTCTTCGGCCTGGGCTTCTTCGTCTATCTCGTGGGCGGCACGATCGACAAGCTCTTCTACCCGGAAGCGCTCCCCACCGCCACCTTCGGGACCGGCGGGCTGCTCTGGGCCAGCCTGACCCTCGCCCTGCTGACGCTGCCGGTGGTCATCGTCGCGACAGAGGAAGGGCTCGCAGCCGTTCCACGCGCGGTGCGGGAGGGCTCCTACGCGCTGGGCGCCACTCGCCTGGAGACCACGGCGCGCGTCGTCCTGCCGGCAGCCGCGCCCGGAGTCCTCACCGGGATGGTGCTGGCCATGGCCCGCGCGGCGGGAGAGGTCGCGCCTCTCATGATCGTCGGCATGGTCAAGCTGGCGCCGCGCCTCCCCCTCGACGGCCAGTTCCCCTTCGTCCACCTCGACCGCAAGTTCATGCACCTGGGATTCCACATCTACGATGTCGGATTCCAGAGCCCCAATGTAGAGGCGGCCAAACCGCTGGTCTTCGCGACGGCTCTCCTTCTCGTCATCCTGGTGATCGGAATGAACCTGACCGCGATCGCCGCGCGGAATCACCTCAGAAGAAAGTACGAGTCCAAAGAGATTTGAGCATGATAGCCTCGAAGGATCTCATGGAAACTCACCGGTCCGCATCCTCCGAAAGCCAGCCACTCTCGGATGGCCGCCGCGCGAGCACGGCCTTTCGCCAACGCTGTGCCGCTTCGCCGCCGAGCGCCAGGCATGAGCGCTCCTCGCTCTCGGTCCACGACCTCTCCCTCTGGTACGGCAGCAAGCAGGCTCTCGTCGACATCTCCCTGGAGATCCCCGAGAGAAAGATCACTGCCTTCATCGGACCCTCGGGCTGCGGCAAGTCCACGCTCATACGCTGCTTCAACCGTCTCAACGACCTCATCGACAGCGTGCGGACGGAAGGTGATGTTCGCTTCCACGGTGACAGCCTCTTCGATCCAGCGGTCGACGTGACTGCCCTGCGGCGGCGCATAGGCATGGTATTCCAGAAGTCGAATCCGTTTCCCAAGTCGATCTACGAGAACGTCGCCTACGGGCCCCGCATCCAGGGCATGAGGCGCAGGAGCGCCCTCGACGAGATCGTCGAGTCCAGCCTGCGCGGAGCCGCCCTCTGGGAGGAGGTCAAGGACCGATTGAAGGACAGCGCGCTGGGCCTCTCCGGCGGCCAGCAGCAGAGGCTCTGCATCGCGCGCACGATCGCCGTGAAGCCCGACGTGATCCTCTTCGATGAGCCCTGCTCGGCTCTCGATCCGATCGCCACTGGCAAGATCGAGGACCTGATGAACGGCCTCAAGAAGCAATTCACGATCGTCATCGTGACGCACAGCATGGCGCAGGCGCGGCGCGTCTCCGACTACAC
>JAFGKN010000075.1 GCA_016928605.1 Planctomycetota bacterium
ACCATGCGCGGGTCCTGCACCGTGCTGCCGTCGAAGCCCTCGACGCTCGGAGAGAAGACCGGCTCGTCGGAGATCCGCTCGAAATGGAGGCCGTCCGAGCTCTTCGCCAGCCCGAAGTAGCACTTGTACTCCGGGTGGGACTCCGCGGCGCGGTAGAGGAGCAGGACCTCCTTCGCCTCCTCGTCGTACCACGCAGCCGGATTGAAGACGGCCAGGTCCTCCCAGGGGTGCTCCGGATGCGGGGAGAGGATGGGATTGCCTTCGAAGCGCCTCAGTCGCATGCGATCGGTTTCCTTTCGAAGGGGAATGGGGATATCCGGGCGCCGGGAAGCTCGCGCCGGCCCGCGCCGCCGGCGCATCGCCCGGATCGGCGGCGCGGCGGATCTCCCGAGAGTGTATCGGGAGAGGAGAGCTCCGTGAACCGTCCTCCGCGGCTGCGCTCTCGGCCGGCCTGCCGGCGAGGCTCTTCCGCGCGGCGGCTCCGCTCTCGGCCGGCTCACTCCGGCAGGAGGCGGCAGGCGATGTCGGCGGTGAACGGCGGCGCGTCCAGCCGCGCCGGCGTCGAGGCGTCGATCGAAACCGTGCTCCGCGCCGCGATGCGGCCATCGCGCGTGTCCCACCACTCGAGCCGGAAGCGCCCAGAGGGAAGACCGTCGACCTCGATGGCAGCGCCCGAGACATCCGGCGGCCGCTCGCCCCTCAGGCCGTGGCTCGCCCACGCCGCCCTGCGGTCGAAGATCCAGATATACGCGCGGTCGCGGCCCCGGAGGCCGATCGCGAGGATCTGGGGATCCGCGCTCTTCACTGCGGCCCGCTCGAGCCCGGCGGTGGTCCAGGGGACGTCGCGCAGGAAGTCCGCCAGCGGCCGGTAGTGGTGGTAGTGATCCATCCGGTCGAGCTGGTCCCACCACCAGAAGAGGGCGGTCCCCGAGAGACCGGAGAGGGCGGAGGCCCACAGGGCGTTGTGGAAGTGCACCAGCTTCTGGTCCCGCTTCATGTCGCCGCTCAGCCCCCACTGCTCGGTCGCCAGGCCGAACTCGCCGATCAGCGCCAGCTTCGCGGGTGCGCTCTCGCGGAGGGCGCGGGCGCGGTCGAGCACGGCCTCCACCTCGTCGTTCACCTTGCGGTCCTTCACCGGACGCAGGTAGAAGTGGTCGTCCGCGATATCGAGAGCCGGATGCCGCCAGTCGCGCGCCGTGGGATGCCATGCGCTCGTCGAGCGCAGGTGGCGATAGATGTCGGCCTCCTCGAGATAGGCCCCCAGCTCCGAGTAGAAGGCATCCGTGGGCTTTCGGGGATCCATCTCGTTGAAGTACTCCCAGCCGGCGACGCTGGTCGAGTAGCCCCAGCGGGCCACCGCGTAGCGGAGGATCTTCTTCGCGTCCTCGGTCGCCCGGCGGTACTCCTCGCTCTCGACCTCCGAGAGAGAGTCCATGTAGAGGTCGCGGGTCAAGAGGCAGAGCTGCAGATGGAGACCGCTGCGCTCCGCCGCCGCGACGACTTCATCCAGGAGGAAGCAGTCGAGCTGGTTGTAGACGCCGCGCGCCGGCCGGTCAGGATCGGCCTCCCAGAGGAGCTCCGGGCCGCCGCGAGCTTCCCTCAGCGACAGCGCGTCGATGTACGCCGCCCCCTCGCCCTCGAGGCGGAGGGTCGTGCGCCCGAGCCAGTGCTGGCCGGCCTGGCTGCGGAACTCAGCGCGGAACGTCCGCCAGCCCGGCTCCCCGCCCGGCGCCGCGACGCGCTCGTCCACGGAGGAGCTCACCTCGATCCGTACGGCGGCGGATCCCTCCGTCCAGACGCGGCCGGAGAGTACGTATCGAGTCTCCGGACGCAGAGCGACAGGATGCGACGGCGAGACCTCGATCCGCGCGCCGGCTCCGCCCGAGAGCTTCACGCATCTGCGAGATGCATCCTCCGCGGCCGCCGAGGGCAGCGGCGCGAAGGGCGGATTCCAGCTCCAGGAGCGGCCCCACGCGCTCTTGCGCGCCTCGATCCCCATCGCCCAGTCCTTGCAGCCGGTCCAGATGCGGAGGTAGTTGGCTCCGCTGCGCGAGAGCTCAGCGAAGATCTCCTCCGCCTTCGAGAGGGTGACGTACTGTCCCTCGCCGATGAAGGCGAGGTTCTGCCCGATGGCGAAGAACGGCTCGCCGCTCGAGTGCTCGAAGAAGCGCGGATCCTTCGCGCTGATGTGGAGAAAGCCCCTGCGGCCTGAGGGGACACACTCGAAGCCAATGGCCGGCGAGCGCGCCGCGCCGCTCGCGTCCTCGAGCACCGCGACGGCCCGATACCGGCCCACCTCCATCGGCGCGAAGCGCGCGCGCCAGGCCGCCTCGCCGGAGGGGTAGAACCATCCGCGGCCCCCTCGGCCGCCCTCCAGTTGGCGCCGCTCGTACGGTTGGATGAAGAAGGCGGGGAGGATGAGCACCGCGCCGGAAGGCGCCGTGAGCTCGATCCGGAGATCGACCTCCGCCGGATCGCAGGGATTGCGGTACTCTCGCTCGAGCGCGACGCGAAGCTCGAGGAGCTCGAAGCGCCCCACGCGATCGGCGGATGCGCGCAGCCCCAGCAGGTCCTCTTCGCCGATGACTTGTCTCGAAGAAGGAGGCGCGAGAAGCGAGAACGAGACAGCGATCAGAAGCCCCGGCAGACCAGGCATGGCGATGCACCTCGTCGACGAGCCGCAGCACGATGCGGGGACTCGCGTCCCTCGCCGGCTCCGTGATAGCCCGAAACTCCGGCCGAGGACAGGCAAAAGTCGGGAGACCGAGACCGCGGCCGAGGCGGAGGCAGAGACCGAGGCGGAGGCGCATGCGGATGCGGTGGCGGATGCGGTGGCGGATGCGGTGGCCGTGGCAGTGACGGTGGAAGTGGCGGTGGAAGTGGCGGTGGAAGTGGCGGTGGAAGTGGCGGTGGAAG
>JAFGKN010000540.1 GCA_016928605.1 Planctomycetota bacterium
GGATCCACCCGGATCAGGCCCGGGCCGTGGGTCAGGCCCGGGCTGGCTCGAGCCGGGCCGGAATCAACCTGGGACAGTTGCCGGGCGGGGACAGTTGCCGGGGCGGGGAGGGCCGGCAGGCGAGCGGGGAATCAACCTGGGTCGGGCCCGGAGGGTCGGGCCCGGAGGGGGTCGGGCCCGGAGGGTCGGGTCCGGAGGGGGAGGGCTCGGGCCGGAAATCAACCTGGGACAGGGCAGGACGCAGAGGGGAATCAACCTGGGTCGGGCCCGGAGGGAATCAACCTGGGTCGGGCCCGGAGGGTCGGGCCCGGAGGGGGAGGGCTCGGGCCGGAAATCAACCTGGGACGGGGCAGGACGGGGACGGGGCAGGACGGCAGGAAAGAAGGGGCAGGACGGGGACCAGGTGGACGCTTAAGCTCTTTACGATAAAGGTTTAGCGACCCCTCTAGGACTCCTGAGGGGAGGGCTTACCCCTGCCGTGAATTCTCTGAAACCGCTCGTTGACAGGACACCGGAAGAGACTATACTGTGATTGTCTTCACAGCGTGAACTGATCAACAGCTCGGTTCTGGCTCCTCTCCTGACCGGTTGATTGTCTCCAAGACCGCGTCGTGCAACGATCGCTTCCTTCCCCTCCCGGAGACCCTCGATGAAGAACGTGGAATTCCCCGACCCGACCATCGAGCGGCTCTGCTGCTACCGCCGCATCCTCAGCGCTCTCCTCGCCGCCGGTCATGCCCGCGTCTACTCCCACGAGCTGGCGGCGGCCCAGCGGGTCACCCCCGCTCAGGTCCGCCGCGATGTCATGCTCATCGGATACTCGGGCAGCCCGGTCAAGGGCTACGACATCGCTGGGCTCCTCGACCGCATCGGCGAGATCCTCGACCCCCCCGGCGGTGTGGGGGTGGTCCTCGTGGGCGTGGGTTACCTCGGCAGAGCTCTCCTCGCCTACTTCGCCGGGCGGAAGTCCCCCATCCCTGTCGTCGCGGCCTTCGACGTCGCCCCGGAGACGTCCGGGCAGCTGATACACGGCTGCCACTGCTACCACATCGACGAGCTGTCCTCCTTCCTCTCAAGGAGGAGCATCCTCGTGGGAATCGTCGCAGTGCCGGCCGAAGCCGCGCAGAAGACCGCCCGCGAGCTCATCGACGGGGGCGTCCGCGCTCTGCTCAACTTCGCGCCCGTCCAGCTCGACGTGCCGCAGAACGTGTACGTGGAGAATGTCGATATCGCCGTGTCGCTCGAGAAGACGGCCTTCTTCGCCCAGTCCATGAGCCTTGAAAAGGAGGATTGACAATGCAGGCGGCGGAGCAGCTCCAGGACATCTACCGCACCTATCCCGAGGGCCACAGGGAGTACCTGATCCCCGTCCTTCAAGAGGCACAGGAGCGCCTCGGCTATCTCTCCCCGGAAACCATGATCGACATCGGCCGTCACCTCCGAATCCCGGCGAGCAAGGTCTACGGAGTCGCTACCTTCTACAACCAGTTCCACTTCGAGCCGCGCGGCAAATGCCATTGCCAGGTGTGCCGGGGCACGGCGTGCCATGTGAAGGGCTCGGCCCAGGTGCTCGAGAGCATCTCGCGGATGCTCAAGCTCGAGCCGGGGCACACCACGCGCGACGGCAGCTTCAGCCTGGAAGTCGTCTCCTGCGTCGGCGCCTGCGGACTCGCGCCCGTCGTCACCGTGAACGGAGAGTTTCACGCAGGCGTGACGCCCGAGAGCATCCAGAAGCTCGTGCGGGAGCAGAAGAGAATCATGGGGGCGGGAGGTGAACATGCCTAGCGGGTCACCCGACCAGAGCATGGATGCCGCGCCGCCGCAATCCCTGGACACCGCGGACATCTGCTGGCTCCTCGGCGGAGATGCCGCGCGAGGCACGGACATCGCTGACGAGCCTCGCGAGCAGCGGCTGGCGAAGCTTCGCCGCGACGACGTCGATCGCCCGACCATCCTGATCGGCACGGGCACCTGCGGTCTCGGGGCGGGCGCCGGACGCACCATCGAGGCGGTGCGCGACTACCTGAAGCTCCGCGGAATGGAGGCCGAGCTCGTGGAGGTCGGCTGCATCGGGATGTGCTCTGTGGAGCCGCTCCTCGACGTACAGCTCCCCGGTCGCACGCGAGTCTCGTTCAAGAGAGTGACAGCGGACGTCGTCGAAGGCCTGCTGGATCGCGTCTTCCGCGGAGACATGCCCTCCGAGCTGACCCTCGGTCAGTTCCGCGCCGACTCCCTCGCTCCCTGGCCCGACATCCCGTTCATCGATGAGCATCCCTTCTTCGCGCCCCAGACCCGGTGGGTTCTCGCCAACTGCGGCAGGATCGAGCCCGGCCGGATCGAGGAGTACCTGGCCCACGGAGGCTATCAAGCCCTCTCGAAGGCCCTGGCGGAGTTCACGCCCGAAGAGCTCTGCGAAGAGATCGAGAAGAGCGGGCTGAGAGGGCGAGGAGGCGGAGGCTTCCCGACCGGCAAGAAGTGGAAGATCGCTCTCTCTCAGATCGCCGACCAGAAGTACCTCATCTGCAACGCGGACGAGGGAGATCCCGGAGCTTTCATGGATCGCGCGGTCATCGAGGGAGATCCGCACCGCCTCGTCGAGGGGATGGCGATCGCGGCCTACGCCATCGGAGCGACCAAAGCCTATGTCTACATCCGCGCCGAGTATCCGCTCGCGATCCAGCGCCTGCGGGCTGCTCTCGATCAGGCGCGAGCCTGTGGCCTTCTCGGTAGGGATGTGCTCGGACGCGGCTTCGATCTCGACATCGTCATCAAGCAAGGAGCAGGCGCTTTCGTCTGCGGGGAGGAGACCGCGATCATCAACAGCGTCGAGGGAAAGCGCGGCATGCCTCGACCGCGTCCGCCGTTTCCGGCGGTCAGCGGGCTCTTCGGGAAGCCCACCATCATCAACAACGTTGAGACCCTCGCCAACCTGCCGGGCATCGTCCAGCGAGGAGCGAGCTGGTTCGCCTCGGTGGGCACGGCCACCAGCAAGGGCACCAAGGTCTTCGCGCTCTCCGGAAAGGTCGTGAGAACGGGGCTCGTCGAGGTGGCGATGGGAACCACCGTCCGCCAGATCGTCTTCGACATCGGCGGTGGAATCCCGGACGGGAAGAAGTACAAGGCGGTCCAGATGGGCGGCCCCTCGGGAGGATGCATCCCCGAGAACCACCTCGACATCCAGATCGACTACGAATCCCTCCCAACGGTGGGAGCGATGATGGGATCCGGCGGGCTCGTCACGATGGACGAGGATACCTGCATGGTCGACGTCGCCAAGTTCTTCATGGATTTCATCCAGCGCGAAAGCTGCGGCAAGTGCATCCCCTGCCGCGAGGGCACC